>JAXDQG010000118.1:0-4071 GCA_034667945.1 Acidimicrobiia bacterium
GCCGAGGAGGTAACGCAGTCGAAAGCGCTGGTCGACGTGGTCGAGAAGCCGGGTGCGCACCTCGCTCTGCGGGCGGTCGTCGAAGATCGCCAGCGCTGCGTTGACGACGTTCTCCTCGATGTAGGCACGGACCTCGACGAGCGGCATGAACGTGCCCACTGCGTAGAACGGGCCGGGTGCCATGATGATTTCGGTCTCGGCAACCGTTGTCTTCGAGGCCGAGGTCGCGGGGAACGACTCCGACGGGCTGGTGCCCATCAGTTGCCGTATGAGGGTGGACTTGCCGGCTCCGGTCGTACCGATGACCAGGACGCTCCGATACCCGGACGTCTGGGACGGACCGGGCAGGACCATCTCCCGCAGCCCGTAGAAAGTCTCGCCACTCATGCGCCACGCCTCGACGGTCGTCGGTCGGACCCGCGAACTGACCCGCAGTGGAGGTGAGGCTATCTGAGCACTCGGCGTTTGCCCCGGACCGGTCCAGACTGCTATGGGCCGATGCGCCCAGCGGGCGATAGATGTCTCGCCGCGGCCTCGACCAGCGGCAGCCGAGCGAGTCTCGGCGTCAGCCCGGCACGCCGAACCAGCGTCCCCGGATAGGGAACAGATACCGGTCGGTAAGCAGCGTCAGGAACCGGCGCGCCTTTTCGAACCCGTCGGCCGCATCTTGCAGAACGCGACGAACCGGTGGAAGCGGTGTTGTTTCGGCCGCCAGCCGGTACCAGTGCGGTCCCAGCACCCGGAGCATCCCACCCAGGCCGGAGGCGCCGGTCAACGGGGCGACATCCTCGACGGAGAAGCTCGCTCCGGCCGCAGGCACCTGCACCGAGCGAACCAACCGCTCGACCGTGACCGGGTGCGCGGGCGTCTTGGCGGCCCAATCCGGAAACACTCCGGTCAGCAGCAGCGCCAGATCACCCAGGCGGCGATAGATGCCGGGCTTGTCGTCGTCGTCCACCATCAGCACCAGCGCGGCCAGGCGAGTTGGGTCCACCTCCGAGTAGCGCACCCGCCGTGTGGTCCCCCGCTCGGAGCGAACCCACACCGGCCCGGACGCCACCCTGGTGTAGGAGGCGAGATGCTCCACTGCGAACAGCCGGCGAGCTGGATCGTCGAAGTGCGCCTGCAGCGACGCGCTGTCGAAGATGGGGATGCGCCGCCAGCCGGCGAACGGCTCGGCCACGAACGTGGCAGTGCTCAGGTCGGCGACGCCACGGTGGACGGCCACCGCGAACAGGAGGAACGGTGATGCGGCCGTGGTCAGGCCGACATTGGGTTCGGTCGGGAAGAGCTGCTCGAAGGCTCCCGGTGAGCGGAGCGCCGGCTCGATCAGCTCGGGATGACCTCGCAGATAGCCCGGACTCTCCTCCGATCGCGCGCCCACACCACTGGCCGACGCGAGAAGAGCGAGGTCGGAATCGCTCAGCTGCTCGAGGTACCGCTGAGCCGGAGAGGCAACAGGAGCCGCCATGGCCCAACGGTACCCAGTCTATGTTTCAGCGCAACGGCAGTTCGTGAACGGCTGTGACGGCGCACTGCTGATCGGCGGGGGCGAGCCGGACGCGGAGGAGGCGAGCGGCAGCGGAGGACCTACTCGTTGGTGGTCGGGTGTCGCGGTCCCGTACTCTCGAGCCCGGTGACCATCTTTGACCGGGACACGACACTCACCGCGCTGGGGCCGGGCCGCTATGCGGTCACCTTCAGCCGCGATTGGTGGGTCGTCGCAGGCCCGAACGGAGGCATGGTTGCCGCGGTGATGCTGACCGCGGCCGAAGCGGAGGTTGCCGAGGAGCGTCGCTTCCCGCGCACCATCACCGTGCACTACCTGGCTCCTCCTCGTGAAGGGCCGGCCGAGGTCGTCGTCACCGCCGAGAAGACGGGGCGGGCGGTGTCCTTCGTCTCGGTGCGGCTGACGCAGGGCGATCGCGCCTGCGCGGTCGCGCTCGTGGCCCTGGCCTCTGATCGGCCCGACCTGCTCGACGTCCAGCACCAGCCTCCGCCTCATGTGCCCCCGCCCGAAGCCTGTCCGCGGCTGGTCACCGAGGGCAGTGATGCAACCATTCGCCATCGCTGGGAGACGCGCTGGGCAATCGGTCCGCTGCCCCGGTCCGAGGGTGGATCCGACCAGTTCATGGAGAGCGGCGGCTGGCTCCGCCTGTCCGAGCCGAGGCCGCTCGATGGTCCAGCGCTGGTGGCCATGGCAGATGCATGGGTGCCACCGCTCCTCGCCGTGCACGAACATCCCGGCTTCAGCGTCCCGACCGTCGAGCTCACCGTGCATCTACGGGACCGTGCAGCCTTGACCGCGCTCGGTCCCACCGACTGGTGCCTCACACGCTTCCGGTGCCGGACAGCGCGCGAGGGCTTTGTCGAGGAAGACGGCATGATCTGGTCGCCCGAAGGCCGCCTCTTGGCCCAGTCCCGTCAGCTCGCCATCCTGCAGCCGCTGCCTCCCGATGCGCCCCGTCCCAGCCTGCGGCTGGAGCCGCCGGCGTGACCGAGGCGCCACCGCCACGCCCAACGGGGCAATCGAGGCAGCCGGCATGACGGACGCGTCACCGGAGTACGACCCAGCAGCAGTGGCCATCCGCCCGGCTGCCACGGTCATGTTGGTCGACGACCGCCCCGACCTCCATGTGCTGATGTTGAGGCGCAATGCCCGCCAGGTCTTCGCCAGCGACATGTGGGTCTATCCGGGAGGTGCGGTCGACGTCGCCGACGCCGAGGAGGCAGCCCCGTACTGCGACGGGCTCGACGACATCACCGCCAGTCGCCGACTGGGCATGGAGAGCGGTGGCCTCGCCTACTGGGTGGCTGCCATTCGGGAGTGCTTCGAAGAGGCCGGTGTCCTGTTCTCGACCCCGCCGGCTGGTGCCGATGCCATCCAGCGCCTGGCTGCACGACGCGACCAGCTCAACCGGCACGAGGTCGATTTCCTCGACATCGTTCGTCAGGAGGGTCTGCGACTGCAGGTCGACCGCCTGCAGCCCGTTGCCCACTGGATCACCCCGATGGGCCCACCGAGGCGGTTCGACACCCGCTTCTTCGTCGCCGGGCTGCCGGAGGGCCAGGTCGCCGCGCACGACGAGGGCGAGGCCGTCCATCACGAATGGGTGCGACCCGCCGACGCACTCGAGGCCTGGGGCGCCGGACTGCGCGACATGATGTCGCCGACCGCCCGCATGCTGAAGTCTTTGCTGCTGTTCACGTCTGCGGCCGAGGTGCTCGACTCCGTCGCCGCCAGGCTCCCCGCCGAGCAGGTGCGCGTGACCCACGTGCCCGAATACCGGGTGATGCTGCCGGGTGATCGGGGCTACGACCAGGGCGATCCCGACGCCGAGTTCGGCTGGGTCGCTCTGCGCCCGTTGACTCGCTGACTCGACCCCTCGGCACGGCGCCCTCTCGCCGGAGGGTGCGGACGGCCACGGTGCCCAGTGCCTTGTCGTGCAAGGTCCGCTGCCGGCGATCGATGAGCGGCCACAGCGCGTCCACGACCAGGGGAACCCCGCAGGGCGCCGCCAAGGCCACCACCAGCGGGGTGCGCAACACCCCGCGGGCAACACCCACCGGAAGGCCGTCGGAGACATCAACCAGCCGGAAGCCGAGCAGCAGCTTGCCGAGGGTCCACCCTGTCGCGCCTACGAGCAGGCCGAAGTAGAGCAGCGCGAGCCCGGCCGCGAGTACCAGCCCTCGTCCGCCCACCCGCAGCGTGTCACGTTGCGCTTCGTGCACGATGGCGACACCACCGATCAGCCAACCAATGCCCACCACGGCGGCGCTGAAGAGAACCAGGTCTGCCAGGGCGGCGAGCATGCGCCGACCCCACCCGGCGACTGGGGCTGCTGAGACGCCCCCGCTGCCGGCCTCAGCGACTGCGCTGACCTCCGCCTCGGCGGACGCTGATGGTCCGGGCGCGAAGCCCCTGGGCTGGTTGAACGGACCCGGCACGGTTCCGTAGTCGCCAATGATGTTCCGTTGCAGCGACAGCCGGTCCTCGAACTCACCGAGCGTGTACCAGCGGGTCGATCCGACCGGCGTGACCAGGGACCCCGGTCGTACCCGGCCGTCCAG
>JAXDQG010000119.1:0-3144 GCA_034667945.1 Acidimicrobiia bacterium
GCCGAATTCGATGGCGGGCGACGGGCGTGACGATACACGGAGAGTGGGCGGGCGATGCCTTTACGTGAGATGCGTCCGCCCGGTACCACTGGCGAAGGTGGTGCCGCAGGCCGAGTCAGGGCACTGCCTGGAGCACCCGTTGCGGTGCGCCGAAACGGTTCGTGTACTCCTCCATCTCGTGCTTCAGCACGTCGATGAGCGACTCAACTGCTGCTACCGGCATCGCTACTTCGCACACCAACCGCGGCGGCGCGGACGGCGCGAACGGGTCTGACCGCGGCCCGCCGTGCGGCGTCTGCAGGATCGAGAACGTCAGTCGGAAGTCGAACGGCGTCGACGAGATGTGCACCACGTTGGCGTACATGGGGAGCTCGGCGTCGGTCATGTCCGGAGGGGCGACGACGAGCGGGCGATTGTCCATCATGGGTTGGCTCCTTGCTCAGGAAGATTTCGGTATCGACGAATCCGCAGCAGCTGGCCGGGCCCACGACCTCAGTCGGGGCGGACCGTGGACAGCTCCACGGCGTACTCCGCGAGGCCTCTGACCAGGCTGTCGCTTGCCGCCACTGCGTCGGCTCGAGCTGTTGTCGCTGCGCTCCGGCTGGCCGCCAGGGCCCCCGGATCGCGCCAGACGTCCTCGGTCATCATCCGACCGGTGCGGCGGTGCACCAGCAGCACGCTGCTGCAGAAGCCCTCGCTCTCGAGCAGCCACGGCAGGGCAATGTCCTCGTAGGCGG
Organism: Acidimicrobiia bacterium; assembly: GCA_034667945.1. GTDB lineage: Bacteria > Actinomycetota > Acidimicrobiia > Acidimicrobiales > CAIXPF01 > JAXDQG01. The sequence continues at coordinate 738 of JAXDQG010000119.1, forward strand.
CGATGCCCTCGTCGACCCGGCTCGGCTCGACGTCGAAGCGGGTCAGACGCAGCCCAGCCCCACGCGAGGGCCGTTGCTGCCGCTGGAATCCGACCACCTGGTACGGCTCCACGGTGGCCGTGCCGCCGCCTCGGCGTACGGCCTCCTTCCGAAGAGGCTCCACTGCCCGTTCGCTGTCTTTCATGGCCTCGCCCGAGACCCAGAACGACTCGAACATCACCACGCCCAGCTCGAGGTCACCGAACAGCACGACGCCTCGGTGACCTGGTTCGTCGGCCAGCCGCGGGGCCGCATCGGTCTCCAGGTAGTGAACGACGTCCTTGGCGTGCTGGGGGTCGGCGGTGATCAGGTTGACTCGAACGTGCTCCACCGCTGGCTCTCCTCGTTGTCGTGCCCGACCCGGGCCCACCCCGGTAGCTGGCAACCCGCCGATTCGTCACAGCTGGCCGCTCCGGGACTCTTCGTCCGCGCGTGGCTGTTTTCCGCCGCCCGATTCCGGTTCGTCGTGTTCAGCGGCGTGCTCGCGAACCACGATCACCGGACAGGGCGCGTTGTGGATCACCTCACGCGTCGTGCTGCCCAACAGCAACTCACGCAGCGCTCGGTGCCCGTGCGCGCCGACGGCCAAGGCGGCGGCGTTTCGCTCGCGCGCCACGCGCACCAGTGCCCCGGAGACGGATAGATCGTCGGCAACGGCCAGTCCTTGTGCGTCCAGCTTTGACTCGCGCGCCAGGGATGCCCCCTCTTCAGCCAGCCGCTGCGCGCCCTCGTACAGCTCTTGCTCGAGCTGCAGAACCGTGTGGAAGTCAATGGGCGCGGGCTCGAAGGTAGGGGCCAGGGCGTTGTAGGCGACCTCCGGCTCCCACACAACGACCACGAGCGCCGGCCGGGGGCCGACCAGGGCGCCTGTCTCTCGGATGGCCCGCGCGGCGGGCGGCGAGCCGTCGTAGCCGATCACCACCGGGCCGGAGCGCAGCTCGTCGACGCTCATACGGCCGCCGGGATCAAGATGTCGTAGTCCTTCGGCAGCTCGACCACCATGTCGCTGAACTCCTCGTCGCCCAGCGCAGCCCGCAATGCGGCGAGCGCCGCCCTGATGTGGCGACGCGCGGTGTCCGGGCCAACCCCTTCGCGCTCGGCGACGACCTGCACGAACTCGCCGGCCGTTCGACGTCGAGTGTGCTCGGTGCACTGGGCCGCACCTCGCCGCAGCGGCTCGTGGAACGCCAGGGGCAGGCGGCTGACCAGGTCCTGGACCTCACCAGGTGCGATCCGCTCAGCCAAGGTCTCGAGCACTGCCTCGAGCGCCCGCCGCGCCGTCTCCATCGATGCGTCCCCCTCCATGCGGGCCGCCGCGTCGCCCACCAGCTCGTCCTCCGACGGGAGGGCGAGGTTCAGGAAGACTGGGCGCATGTTGTCGGGCAACGTGGCCTCGAGCGCTGCGACCTCATCAGCGTCCAACGCGTCGCGAAGCACGCCGAACACCACCCGCGCCAACCGGTCCGCGGCCCGGGGGTCGATGCCGGCCGACGAGGCCATCCGGCGGAGGAACTCGTCGACGTCGAAGGCCTCCGGCTCGGCGTCGTGGAACAGCCAGGAAGCCATCTCGATCGGCAACCGATCGACCAGGTCGCGCACCTCTCCCCGGTTCAGGCGCCGAGCCAGCGTGGAAAGACAGGCTTGGCTGACCCGTTCGGCCTCGTCCCGATCAAGGTGGCCCCGCGTCGACACCGCGGCGATGAACTGCTCGAAGTCCATGGTGATCATGAACGTTGGCCGTTGGGGCACGCAGGTGCATCCCCGGGGCGCGTAGTTGGCGGCCGGATGGGCGTCACAACCCGCCGAGAGGGGCACACCATTCGACGAGCAGGTCGGATACGGTCGGCCCCGCATGGCTGCCGACAATGCGGAAGCGATAGACGAGAGAAACCAGGAGCGCGATGGGGAGCACAAGCCCGGCCCCCTCGCGGGGATCCGTGTCCTCGACCTGAGCGGCGTGGTGATGGGCCCCTATGCCACCCAGCTCCTGGGTGATCTGGGTGCCGATGTGGTCACGGTCGAGGACGCGGCCGGGGACACCAACCGGGCCATGGGCCCAGGGCCGATCCCGCAGCTCTCGGGCGTGTCGATGAATCTCCTGCGTAACAAGCGCAGTGTGAGCCTCGATCTGAAGCATCCGGATGGACGGGCTGCCTGCCTGCGCCTCGCCGCCCGGTCTGACGTGGTCGTCACCAACCTTCGTCCGGGGCCCCTCGCCCGACTGCGCCTGACCTACGAGGACGTGCGCGACGTGCGGCCGGATGTGGTGTTCTGCCGGGCGCACGGCTATCCGTCGGATTCCGAGTTGGCGGAAGCTCCGGCGTACGACGACATCATCCAGTCCGCCAGTGCCGTCGGGGACCTCTTC
>JAXDQG010000120.1:0-6224 GCA_034667945.1 Acidimicrobiia bacterium
GTCTACCTTGGCAGCGGCATCAATTGGGGCTTTCCGGTCGTGCAGGCGCTCGCCATCGCCGGCCAACTCGACGGAGGTTTGACCCGCTCGAACTTCATGTTGGCGCTGCGCACCATGGATATGACCTCACCGATGCTTTTGCCGGGCCTGCGCCTGCACATGGACGGGCTGAATGACGCGTTCATGGTGGAAGGAGGCATCTTCCAGAAGTGGGATGCTGCCAAGCAGACCTATGTGAATCAAGGCGACATCATCAATCTCGAAGGCAAGGCCAAGCTCTGCGCCTGGGACCAGAGCACTTCGGCGTGCAAATAGCACTGAGCCGAGACCACGCGCTGGCTGGCTCCCGGCAAGTGCCGCCGGGGGCTACACCAGTTGCACGCGCAGGCCGCCGATATCCACCCGGTCGTCGCTGACGAAGCAGTCCCGCACACGAGCCCCGGCCAACACCGCGCCTCGATCTTCGACTTTCACATCGATGCCGCCCAACCCTTCACCACGCCCGTCGGTCGCTTCGACGAACCGGAGCGCGGCGTTGTCGAGGGCGATCACCGGGTTCCCCCCGGCATCCGAACCCACATCGAGCTCGGCGATCTCGCCCCAACGTGCGGCCAGCGCAGAGGGATCGGCGGACTGCAGCTCGGCAGCCACGATCGAGCTGACCAGATCGGTGCGCACATACGGCCGCCAGTAATGCCCCGCCGGAGCCCACGGTCCATCGACGGCGTCGGCGCCCTCCATCGTCATCTGGTCGATCTCCCACAACGCGCCACCCGTGTCCTTCGGGTGGAGCTGAATGCCACTGAGGTGCTCATCCGGCATGTCGAGCTCGAGCGAAATGCGGACGCCCAGTTCGGCCGCCCGGGCCCGGCGACGCTCCACGTCATCGGTCTGCGCGATCACGAGGTAGCCCGTGTCGCCACCTCGTCGCTGCATGTAGCGCCCGCCGGCCGTGTCGCCACGCGTCGGCGTCACCACCTCGACGAATTGCGAGCCGATCGGGAAAAGCATGTTCTTCAGTCCGAAGGCCTTCACGGAGGGGTCGGTGAAGCAGGGTTCGAGCCCGAGCACACTGGAGAGGTCGACGGCGGTCTTGCGCATGTCCTGCGCCACGACGGTGATCTGACGGAGACGGAGCCACATGGTGCGGAGCATACGACCGGCTGGTTGCCGGCGAGCCGAGTCGCGCGCCGCCGAGAGCGCCGAGAAACGCTGCAGCTCAAAGCCCGCCGGCAAACGTGTGCACCGCATCCAGTGCTCGAGCGAGTCCGTCGTGATCTTGGCGACCGAGCGGCACCAACACCTCGTCGACGCCGGCCTCGACATACGCGTCCAAAGAGCCCCGTCGGCCCGGATCCCCGACAGCCCCCATGATGATCCGCAGCTCGCGCCGGTCCCGGCCCTCTTCGGCCAGCAAGCTGTCGAGCTCTCCGAGCAGCTGTCGTGTCGCCTCCACCGTGCGGCCGATCGCGAACCAGCCGTCACCCAGCCGCGCGACCCGAGCCAGGGCCGCGCGGGAGTGGCCCCCGATGATCACCGGTAGCCCCCCGGATTGGCGCGGCTTCGGGTCCAGGGTGCACTCGGGCAACGACCAGAACCGACCCTCGAAGCGGGCCGGATCATCCGCCCACAGCGAGCGGATCAGCGCGACGTACTCATCGGTGCGGGGGCCACGGCTCTCGTAGGGCGCTCCACACGCCTCGAACTCGGCCGGATTGGAGCCGACGCCGATGCCGAAATCGACGCGGCCGCCGGACAACCAGTCCAGGCTCGCGAGCTCCTTGGCCACATAGACGGGGTTGGTCTGGGGCAGGATCCGCACCCCGGTCCCGAGCCGCACCCTGCTCGTCAACGCCGCCAGGTACGACAGCAGAACCGTGACCTCGATCAACCCGCTGCCTTGGGGCACGCTGAACGTCCCATCGGGCGTGCCCACACGAGGCGGCTCGTTGTCGGCTCCTGGCTGGGGGAACAGCACCACGTGCTCCCCCTGCCAGATCGACGACGCACCGACCGCTTCGGCCCCTTCGGCCAACTCGGCCACGAACTCCGCCGTGGCCTGGGGCGAGCGCAACGGAGCCAAGATGCCGATCTGCACCGGCCGATGCTGCCACGCAGACCCCGGCCGGCACGACCGCCACCACCGGCACGGATCGAGCGAAATGCGCCCGTCTACCCGCTCTCGGTGACGGGCTCGCTGTGCGTCCGTGCTCGCCGCTCGGCGGCGGCCTCGGATTCACGCAGGATGAACTCGGACGCCTCGATGGCCAGACTCTCGGGGCGCGGGCCTTCCCAGTCGAGATACCAGTGCCGCGTCAAGCTGGCCAGCCAGGTATCGCCGGCCGGAACGAGACTGAAGCGAGAGATCGTCCGCTGGCGGCCAACCTGGTCGGAATACAGCAGCTCCACCGAGAAGGTTTCTCCCGTCTCGATTGCCTCGATGATGCCGGCGCGTACCTGGTCATCCGGATTCCGCAGCCCTCCCTGCCACATACCGATGTCCCCGGCCGGCACGTACAGGTCCCGCGACTGCAGGCGAAAATCCTCCAAGGGCGCGTGCGTCGGGTAGTCCCGGGATGAGCCCGACCGAGGCCTCGCAGCCCAACCCTGACAGACCGCAATGCCACTGCCGACGTTCCTCAAACTGATGGCGAGATACACGATGCCATCGACGTGCTCCACCGCGGCGCGTCCGCCGGCTGCACTCACCCAATGACCCTCGAGGAACATGATCTTCTGCTTCGGGTCCTCGAGGCGGGAGGGAGCCAGCAACGGTCGTCGCTGTTCCTGGAGCGCCACCTCGGCGATGCGTGCTGAGCGGTTCGATGAGCGCACCGCGCCAAAGGTGGCGGCGGCCAGCACCAGCGTGCCGGCCGCGGTCGCCAGGGAGGAGATTGTCGCCCAATCAGCCGCGAGCAGGACCATCACTGTCAGTCTGACAGGGCAGTTGGTGTGCCTGTCAGAGATTGAGTGCCTCTTAAAGAATCGTGGGCGCGTCAGAGTCGTCGGTCATGATGAACGCCGCCGGCGGCGACCCTCGACCAGCGACCGACGGAAGGCGAGGCTCGGAGGAATCCGCTCGATCACGTCGACGAGAAAGCCGTCAGGATCGACCGCCATGAAGTGCCGCTGCCCGAAGTCCTCATCTCGGCAATCTTGCGCGAAGGCCTCGCCCCGCTCCTTCGCCGCCTTCGCCAATGTGGTGACGTCCTCGACCACGACGCTCACGAGCACGCCGCCCCGAGCGGTATCGAATCCGGGCGGAACCGACTCGTGTCCCCGCTGGACGATGGCCAAGACGACCTCCTCGCCATCTGGCCGGCTGAACTCGATGTACCAGCCGGCATCGGCGGACACCTCGAGCTCCAACAAGCGCAGATAGAAGGCGACCGATCTCTCCAGATCGTCAACACAGAGGCAGGGGTACCAACCCAGAACGCTCACGCGGTCCAGCCTGCACCATCGGGGACAATGCCTCAAGAGCAAAGCACTGGCGTGCGGGTATCGGATCGCGAGACGCTTCCGGGGCCCCAGACCAAGACTCAGGCGACCATGACGTCATCAAACAGGCCTCGGAGTTCCCTGGATAGCCGCCAATTGCTGCTGCACCCATTCATGGACGTCGTGCTTGCGCACCCGTCTGGCCATGGCGTTGACACTGGCGCGACGGGCGGGCGCCGGTTGCGCCAGGGCCTGCTCGATCTTGGAGGCCAAGCCCTCCACGTCGAACGGATTGCACAAGGTGGCATTTCGCAGCTCCAAGGCGGCGCCGGTGAATTCGCTCAGGATGAGGACACCGTCTCGGCGGAGGGCTTGCTGGACGACCACGTACTCCTTGGCGACCAGGTTCATGCCATCCATGAGCGGCGTCACCAGCAAGGCGTCCGCGGTGGCGTAGTAGGCGGCCAGACGAGGCGGCGGCAGGCTTCGGTACAGGTAATGAACCGGAACGTCCTGCCCCGGCTGGGTGAACCGCCCGTTGATACGGCCGACGATCTGCTCCACGGTGGCACGTAGGTCCCGGTACTCCTGCACATCATCGCGACTGGGCACAGCGACCTGGACAAATACCAGGCCGCTGCGGAGGTCTTCACGACGCTCGAGCAAGACCTCCAGCGCCAGAAGCCGCTCGACAATGCCTTTCGTGTAGTCGAGCCGATCGACGCCCAGAAGGACAGTGCGCCCGGAGAACTGCTCCTCCAGGTTGGCGATCTCGGCACGGGTTTCGGCGGAGTTGGCGAGGGTGGTGAACTCGCCGACATCGATGGAGATCGGTGAGGAGGCGGTCCGGACCACGCGTCCGCTGGCCAGGACGATGTCTGTGCCTTTTACGCTGACGCCGTCAATATCCAGGACCCGAGCGCAGGACTGCACGAAGTTCCGTCGATAGCGCTCGGTGTGGAACGAGACGACGTCTGCTCCGAGCAGACCTCTCAAGACGTCCGCCCGCCACGGCAACCGCACGTACAGATCGGGCGCCGGCCACGGCACATGCAGGAAATAGCCGATGAGTTGCTCCGGCTTGGAATCTCGCACCAGCTGCGGCACGAGCATGAGGTGATAGTCGTGTACCCACAGCAGTGCGTCCGGCTGCGCGGTCAGGGCAGCGACAGCGGCCCGGGCGAAGGTCTCGTTGACCGATCGATAGGTCCGCCACCACTCCCGTTCGAAGACCGGCTTCTCCAAGGCGTTGTGCAGCAAGGGCCACAGCGTCCGGTTGGAGAAGCCGTGGTAGTAGCCGGCCAGCTCGTCGGGGGACAGCGACACCCGATGCAGCTTCAGCCTCATGTTGGGCAGTTGTTCGGGCATGTCGGCAGTTCCGCCGTCCCAGCCGACCCAGCTACCTGACCCTCGCGCCATGACAGGCCGCAGGGCGGTGACCAACCCCCCGGGCGACAGTTCCCATCCATCCGGGCCCTGCTGCACCGGCAGGCGGTTGGCCACCGCCACCACGGGAGGCGGCGCGCCGTCGCTTGCCTCTTCGCTGATCGCCGCGGCCTCTTGACTGGTTGCCGCGGCCTCTCGGCCGTTCATCCCTGCAGTGTCGAACACGCCCTGCCCTTCGCCCGACCTAGTGCCGTGAGCCCACGTTGCAGGATCAGGTGTTTCTCATATGAGTGCCGGCGCTCTGGGCGGCGTCCGTGGCGTCATGGGCGCTCGACGTGGCGGTTTCTTTCACGGATTGGGCAGCAGCGCCTGCAGAGTCCTTGACCGCTGCAACGGCCTCTTGGCCGCGCTCCTGGACAGTCTCGACCAGCTCGTGGGCCATCTCTTGGGCCGGCTCAGCCAGCGGAGTAGCCATCTCTTTGGCCTTTTGCGCCAGCTGGCGTTCCGGCTCGCTGGGCGGAATCAACGCCGCAAGCAGCATGCCGCCGCCGAAGGCGACGAGCCCTGCCGCGAACGGGTTGCCTTGCGCCTGCCGCGTGGCCATCTCGGGCGCGTGCACCATCGAACCACCAAGGCTGGAGGCACCGTCACCGAGCGCGGACATTCGGTCGTCGACCGCCGAGGTTGCTCGATGCGCCGATCCCATCACTGCGTCCCGCATACCGCCGACAGCCCCGACGATGCGATTGCGGCGACGCTCGAGAATCCGACCAGGGCTCACCCGGTCACCGATTGCTTCCAGTGTCTGGCCCATGTGCTCGCGGGACAGTTCGATGTCGCGCCTCAGCTCTTCTGCGCTTTCGCCCACTGGACGTCCTCCTTCAATGTGTCAGCGGTCTGTTCGGGGATGGGGTGGACTGCTTTCAACCTGTCGCGACCTCTGGGCAGCAGCACCGCCGCCGCGATCCCGTAGACAACGGCCACGATGAGAAACGCCAACGCCGTCGGCATCACCGCGTCGAGCAGCCACGCCAGGGCAAAGGAGACGAACAGCAAGGCGAGATAGGCGGAGAACGCCCCCGCGCCGAGCATGGCACCCGCTTTGGCAGCCTGGTTCGCCTCCTCCTTGACCTCGACCTTCGCCAGTTCGACCTCTTTCCGCATGAGCGTGCTGAGGTCGGCCGTCATCGACGTGAACAATTCGCCCAACGACTTGTCGGGCTGCTTGGGCTGGACCGACAGGTCGATATCGGATCGCTGCACCGTGCTCACCGGCCTGACGGATACGGCCCCGTAGCGCCCTCCGAGGGGTAGCTAGCACCGTTCGGGTACGGGTTGGAGATCGGGCCGGAAGCCGGCAGCGAAGCCGGACCGGTTCCCAGTTGATCGGCGGACGT
>JAXDQG010000121.1:0-8121 GCA_034667945.1 Acidimicrobiia bacterium
GCGTCGGGAGGCCCTATCCGCCCGGTGCTAAAGCGGACAGGGCGGGCGGATGCGTGCGACGCGCAGCCTCAGCCCGGGCCCGGCTCCCACCACGTCGTTCCGTCCTCGGGCAGCGGTGCGAACAGTACCTGCACCGGCCCGTCCAGCGCCCTTGTGGTGTGGCCTCGCGTGCCGACGTCGTCGGCGAGGAACAGGTCACCCGGACCGAAGGTACGCACCTGCCCATCGGGCGTGCCCACCTCCAGCCTCCCGGACAGGACCACCACGACCTGGCGGCGCGGCGCCGGGTGCCAGCCCTGGTCGAGCCCGGCCGGCAGCATGGCGAGCTGCACCGCCGGCGAGGCCGCGATGGCCGTCGACACGATCGTGTGCCCGAAGCGGTCGGTGCGGCTGTGGGGAAAGGTGATCTCGAGCTCCGAGAACTGCGACTCGCCGTCTTCGCCAGCGGAGAACCTGGTCAAACGCATGGTCGAGGCCACCACCATCAGCGGCCCTCGAACGAGGGAGCACGGTGCTCACGCCAGGCCATATGCGCTTCCCGACTGTCATCGGTCTGGCCGAGCAGCATGAACCTGTAGATATCGGCCTGGGCCGCGTCGTTCAGGTTGGCGATGTCGAGACCCTTGTTGAGTGACTCCTTGGCCATGCGCACCGCCAGCGGCGGAAGGGCGGCCAGGCGAATGGCATAGTCCCGCGCCAAGGGCAGCAACTCGCCCAGGGGCACCACTCGATTGACCAGGCCCACGCGATAGGCCTCATCGGCGGTGATCCGTTCCCCCAGCAGGACCATCTCCATGGCCTTGCCGCGCCCGACATAGCGGGCCAGCCGGACGGCGCCGCCGTAGGCGGGGATGATGCCCAACGGCACCTGAGGGAGGCCCAGCTCGGCGTTGTCCGAGGCCAAGAGGATGTCGCAGCACAGCGTGATCAGGCACCCGATGCCCACGGCGTAACCGTTGATGGCGGCCACAACCGGCTTGGGATGTTCGGCCACGGCGTTGAAGATGCTCATCCCCCGCGGCGACACTGAAGCCAGATGCGCGCCGACGCTGTTGACCCGGTGCGTCCGAGCATCGCCCAGATCGGCGCCGGCGGAGAAGGCCTTGTCGCCGGCACCGGTCAGGATGCTCACCCGCACCTTGGGATCGGCCTCCAACTCTCCGAAGATCGAGACAAGTTCTTCGGAGAGACGGGCTGACCAGGCATTCCGCTTTTCAGGGCGATTGATGGTCAGCGTGGCCACGCCATCAGCAACGTCGACCAGCAGCGCCTCGTAGGACTCGTACGACATGGGTCCCCCCCTCTACGCGTCGCGCACGTGCGGCCCATGATCGCCCAGCGCAGGGCCCGCTGCCCGCCGTTGCGCCGTTGACGACGGAGCAGGGGGCGTCGAGCGGGTCAGGTGTTGGCGGTGGTGGGATCGATCATCTTGCCCACCTCGGTGATCTTCGAGGCCGGGAAGCCGGAACGGCGTGCGTGCTCGTGGATGACCGACTCGTCCTTGGCCAGGTAGACGCAGAACGTCTTCTCGCCCGCGACGTAGGAATGCTCCCACTGGATCTCGGGGGCAAGTTCAGCGAGCACCTCGTTCGACTTGCTGGCGGCTGCGCGCAGCGCATCCCTATCTGCAGTACCGATGGCCGGAAGATCGCGCTCGATGACGAAACGCCGCATTGATGGCCCCCTTCAGAGCTTGGACGGATCGGCCTCTGAGACCGTTCCGGCCTCGCCGCGCCGTAAGGCGGAAGTAGCAGGACAACTGTGTCCCAAGGCGCAAGTGCCGGTCAAACGATACGTGCGGGCCCTTCGGCCGGACCTGGCAGGATCTCAGCCGGCTCATCGGCAGCCGGCGCGCGGATTTCATAGGCGCAGCGGCGGGCGCCCTCGACCATGTGCTGGACGCGCTCGACGTGGGCTTCGGGCAACACCGCCCGGATGAAGTCCAGCTCACTGGTGCAGGCCTGGCCGTAGCGTCGGGCAACAGCCCAGATGGCACAGTTGTGCTCGACGACCCTGTAGGCCGACGGGCCGGCGGGCTCCCACGAGGCCAGGTAACCGTCCTCGTCCAGCACACGGGCGAGCTCGGCCACCCTCTCCTCCAGCGTGGGCAACGGGTTCAGACGACGCCGGGCATTGGCGATGCGGTGCTCCCGGCGGCGAGCGAAGAGCCGGTCGACCATGGCGGGCTCATCCGCCGACAGGTAATCGAGAAGCTCGTTGGTCAGCTCGCCGTAGGCCTTCGGAAAGAGCGAATCGCCCTGCTCTGACACGCTGTAGAGCAAGCGGCGTCGACCGCGGGACCCACTGGACCTGGCCGCTTCCATCACCTCCAGCAAGCCGTCGGCCACGAGGGCGCTGAGGTGCTGGCGGGCACCGGACAGAGTCATGCCGAGCTGCGCGGCCACCTCCTCGGCCGTTGCCTCGCCTCGCCGTCGAACGGCGTAGAGGACGGCCCTGCGACTCTCGGGCAGCGGCGGAGCCACCCGGGGATGCGCGGGTTCCCTCATGACGAACGAGCGTACGGGAGGAGGAGGTGACTGTCGCCGAACTCGTGCCAGAGATAGCCGGCCTCGAAGGCCTCTCGATAAGCCAGGTCGAGCACCGCTCGGCCGGCGATCGCCTCGAGCATCAGCATGTGCGACGCCTCGGGCTTATGCCAGCCGGTGAGCAGGCCATCGACCGCCCTCACCGGCCGGTCGGGGCCGACCACCAGCTCGGTCCATCCCTCGCCGGGATGGGTGCGGCCGAGGCTGTCGGTCACGGTCTCGAGCGCTCTGACGACGGTCGTCCCGACGGCCAGCACCCGTCCGCCGTTGCGCCGAGTGGCGTTGACCAACCCAGCCGTGCCCGGCGGAACCCGGTAGCGCTCCGGATAGGGGGCCTCGTCACCCTCCAACGACGACACCCCGGCATGCAGGACCAGCGGTGCCAGCACGACACCCCGGCGAACGAGCCGAGTGACGAGCTCGGACGTGAACGGCCGGGCGGCGCTCGGCATCTCCACACTGCCCGGCTCATCGGCGAAAACCGTCTGGTAGCTCGAGAGCGGCCACGGCCGGGGCACGTGTCGGTAGCGGATGGGACGGCCGAAGCGGCCGAGGTGCTCGGCGACGGATCCTTGGACGGTGAATGTCGCCACCCAGAGGCGCCGGGACCCACCAAAGGGTGCCAGCAGCTGCGCCGAGCCCACAGGGAACAGACGAATCGGTCCGGCTGCGACCCCGGTCCGCACGGCCTCCGGCAACTCGCCCCGCAGGTCGAGCGGAGTCGATGTGCCGCCGTTCACGGGCCGACGAATCTCCACCAGCCACAATCCGCCGGGCAGCTCGGTGGAGACGTGCACGACAACGGGCGTGCGGTCGGCCAGCGTCCCGTCCAGCTCGCCTGCAACGGTGGCCGAGGTGTTGACGACAACCAGATCGGCCGGCTCGAGGAAGCGGTCGAGCTCGCTGAAGCGGGCATGCAGCGGCGGCTCGCCGCCAATCGACACCAGCAAGCGGACGCCGTCTCGTGCGAGACCGCGGGCTTCCGGAGGCTCGTGGGCCTCGTGGTCCGGGTCGAGGACGAACGTGCTCAGGAAGGTGGCGTCATCGACCGTGCTGGCGCCCATCACACCGGCGCCTGTTGGGCTGCGGGCACGGCGGTCGAGCGGACCCGTTGGCGACCCGTGATGTTCGGATCCTGAATGAGCTCCATGAACCCGGGCACCGCTTCCTCGGGCAACGGACGATCGGAGATGTCCTCGCCCGGAAAGGCTGCCTGGTGCATCTCTGTCCGCAGATCGCCGGGGTCGACAACCAGGACCCGCAAGCCGGGTCGCTCGACAGCCAGGACTCGGCTCAGGTGTTCCAAGGCCGCTTTCGACGAGCCATAGCCGCCCCATCCCTCGTACGCCTCGACGGCGGCGTCGGATGTGATGTTCACGACCGTCGCGCCGGGCGTCTGGTCGAGCAGTGAAAGGGACAGCTGGGTGAGGGCAAGGGGAGCGACGACGTTGACCTCATACGTGCGGCGCAAGACGTCCGAACTGAGCTGGTCGAGCCGCTGCAGCGGGGAGGCGCCCAGCGTGCTGGCGTTGTTCACCAGGAGCTTCAGCGGGCCCAAGCCTTCCGCGGCCCGCACCAGGGCGGCTCGGTGGTCGGGATCGGTCACGTCGCCGGGCAGAGCCACGACCCGGGCGAAGGATTCGAGCTCACGAGCGGCAGCCGCAAGACGATCAGCCCGCCGGGCGTCGATGACCAATGACCAGCCCCGTCGGGCGAGGGCTTCGGCAACGACCCGACCAAGCCCCTGCGACGCGCCGGTGACGATGGCAACCGGCCGGCGGCTCGAGTCATGGCCGGCCTTCGCTTGGAAGCCCTGAGCCCTGCCTTGTGTGACAGTGCGTCTGCGCATGGTCGCCCCCTGGGGAGTGTTCCAAAATGTTCTTTGTGGCCGTCAAAACAAGCTCATGCTTGTTTTATTCCGACCAGATAGTGCGCAAGCAGGGCGCCCACTTCGACATGAACTTGTCGTGTCGGCCATCAGGCGCAGGGGGTACTCAACGATCGGACGTTGACCAGGGAGGTCGTCGTGGTCGTTGCAGGTGTGGCATTGCTTCTCATCGGACTGCTGCTGGGGATCTCCTGGCTGTGGATCATCGGGCTGGTGCTGGTCGTCCTCGGAGTGGTGGGCAACTTCGGCTACGCCCGGCCGCGCCGAAGCCGCTATTGGTACTGAGCAACGCGGGCGCGCACGCTCCCCACCGAACAGCCCCATGCGCGCCTGCCGCTCTACAGCGGAGGCAACTCCTGATCCGCGTGCTCCCGGAGGTGGGCGAAGAGGTCGCCCACCTCTCCCACGCGGCCCAAGGCGTCATTGATCGTCCATCGATCCGGCCGCAACTGCGGATCGTGCAGCTCGGACCACTCGATGGGCATTGACACGGGCGCTCCGGGCGCGGGTCGTGCGCTGTAGGGTGCCACCAAGGTCTTGTTGATGGCGTTCTGTGTGTAGTCCAGCCGTGCGAGGCCGCGCCGTGCTCTGACTTCCCAAGCCCAGCTGATGAGCTCGGGGAACGTGGACCCGACGGCTCGAGACAGCCGCTCCACCCACGTGCGCGTGTCTTCGAAGGTGTAACCAGGTCGAATGGGCACCCAGATCTGGATGCCCCGTTGACCGGTGACCTTCGGCGCGCCGAACACCCGCAGCTGCTCGAGCGCCACCCGATACGTCTCGGCCATGAGGACGACCTCGTCCCAGCTGGTGCGCTTCCCAGGATCGATGTCGATGAGCGCGTAGGTCGGCTGGTGCACATCACGAATGGTCGATGTCCACGGGTGAAGCTCGACTGCTCCGTAGTTGCCCATCCAGGCCAGCGCTGGGGGGCTGTCTATGACGAAATAGGTCTTCGTCTCGCCGGGATCGGCCTCGACGTTGTCCCACCGCCGCAACCAGTCAGGCGCATGATCCGGCACCGATTTGTGCCAGAACCCCGGACGATCCACACCATTGGGATACCGGTGGAGGTTCACCGGACGATCGATCAGGTATGGCAGCATGACCGGCGCGATTTGCGCGAAATAGCGAATCAGATCTCGCTTGGTGTGCGCAGGACGATCGCCGACAGCCGGAAACAACACTTTGTTCAGATTGGTCAGCGCCAGCCTGCGGCCCTGAAAGTCCCACTTTCCGGCCGGACCCAGCTCGTCCAGTGCCCGGAGCTCCTCGGGGGTCGGCGGCGCCCATCGGTTGTCCGCTTTCGCCATTTCTGACGCTGGCTGTGACACCCGCTTTGACACCAGCCGTGACACCAGCTGCGCCGGCTCTTCGGCCGCCCTTCTTCGCCTGGTCTTCGCGGAAGAAGGGGACCGCGTCGCTGGGGTAGTGCTGTCGCCTTCCGCAGCCGACATTTCGGGCGATGAGCCCTTTTCCACTTCGAGAAGTCGCCAGTCGGCGGACCGCTTTCCGGGGCGATAGGGCGAATCTCGCCGCTTGGCGACGACCCCGGGCAGTCCCATCTCATGGGCCGCCTCGGCGTAGGACAGCCCATCCCCCTCGACATGGCTGGTGAAGCGGACCGCCGGATGAGTGCGCAGGACCGAGCGCAGCATCCGCTTGCGGCTCTCGAGTGGCACCTCCAGGAGCGAGCGTCCGTCGAGATGCAGGAGGTCGAAGACCTGGTAGGCCACCGGCGGGCGCGGGCCTGGTCCGTCACCCGCCGCCATCCGCCGGGCCATCGCCTCGGCCGCCGGCCGGCCCTCTTCGTCCAGCGCAACGATGACGCCGTCGACCAGCGCGCGTCGCGCCGACAGCCAAGATGCCGACCGGGTCAACTCGGGGAACATCTCCGTCAGCGGCTGCCCGTCCTCATCGAGCAAGGCCACGGTCGGTCCTCCATCACGGACGGCGACCCGGGCCTCCACCCGCCGGCCTTCCCAGCGCAACTCGTAGAGCCAATCGTCATCCGCGGCCGGCGCTTTCCGTCGACCGGCCAGCATCGGGGGCACGAAATCCGGCAGATCTTCCTCTCTGGCGTCTCTGAGGTCGACCTCGGCCTCGGCCGCCGGGGCATCGCTGAGCCACACCGCGTCGGCGCCCGCTGCCACCTCGTCGTTCGTCCGCCCCGACGGCACCGAGCGCGGAAACGCCTCCGGATCCCAGCCCGCAACGGCGTGCTCGTCTCGCTTGTGGAACAGCAGCCACTGCTCCTTGCCCGAGCGATCCTTGCCCCGCCGGATCAGCACCAGCCGTCCCGCCAACTTCTCGCCGTAGACGTCGATGTGCAGTTCGCCGGCGGCGACTGCGGCGACAGGATCATCGGTGCCATGCGGTTCCCAGTAGCCCCGGTCCCACACGATGACGTCGCCCCCGCCGTACTCCCCCGCCGGGATCACACCCTCGAAGTCGATGTACTCGATGGGGTGGTCCTCGACGTGCACGGCCAGCCGACGGGCAGCCGGGTCGAGCGTGGGCCCCTTGGGTACCGCCCAGCTCACCAACACCCCGTCCATCTCCAGGCGGAAGTCGTAGTGCAACCGGCGGGCCCGATGGCGCTGGACCACGAACCGGCGACGGCCTTCAGCGAATGCCTCGGCCGAACTCGTTTTGTCTTGTCGGCCGGCGGGCTCGGGGGTACGCCCGAAATCGCGCTTGTGCCGGTAGACCTCGAGGGCCCCCTTCTTGCCGTCGTCTTTGCGGCCTTTGGGCGCGGCTTTATCGTCTTTGGGCGCGGCTCGACGTGCTTCCTCGGGGTTGGAAGCATCACGAGCAGAGCCCCCACGACTGGGCACCTATCGAGTCTTCCACGGCGGTGACGGGAGCCAAACGGCAGATCTCCGGTCGAAACCCGGACCGCACCGACCGACGCTGCGCTTTGCTTCCGCATCCGGCGGGTACGGCACCTCGAGAGCAAGCACGCGCGGCACGAGAACAAGCCCGCACGGGAATCAAGCCCGCACGATTAGAACGCTTCCTCGCAGGGAGAGAGCCGCCGCAAGGAGAGAAAGGAGGCCGGCCGTGGCCCGTTCGATCTGGTCTGGATCGCTCAGCTTCGGACTGGTCAACGTGCCGGTCCGCCTCTACAGCGCCACCCAAGCCCACGACATCCACTTCCATCAGTTCGAGGAGGGCAGCGGCCGTCGGGTGCGCAACATGCGGGTAGCGGAGGGCACCAAGGACGAGGTGGCCTACGAGGACGTGGTCAAGGGCTATGAAGTGGGCGAGGACCAGTGGGTCATGCTCAGCCAGGACGAGCTCGACACGGTTGAACCTCACAAGTCTCGCACGATCGACATCGAGGACTTCGTCAGCCTGGATGAGATCGATCCCATCTACTTCGAGCGGACGTATTACCTGGGACCGGACCCGGATCGAGGAGCCGAGCGCGCCTATCGGCTGTTGCTGGAAACCCTGAAGAAGACTCGCCGTGTCGGCATCGGCCGGTTCGTCATGCGCGGCAAGGAGTATCTGGCCGCTATCCGACCGGTAGGCGACGTCTTGGCGCTCGAGACGCTCTATTTCGGCGACGAGGTTCGTGACCCGCGCAAGGAGATCGACAATCTGCCCGAGGAAGTCCAGCCATCGCGCCGCGAGCTCGAGGTTGCCGGTCAATTGGTGGAGTCGCTCACCACCAAATGGAAG
>JAXDQG010000122.1:0-11269 GCA_034667945.1 Acidimicrobiia bacterium
CACCGGGGCCTGGAGGAGCGGGGCGAAGGCGGCGACGGGGGTGCGGCGCGGTGGGCCTCGATCGAGCTCGAGATCATCCCGGGCGTGACGGCCGCGACCGCGGCAGCTGCGCTGGTCGGGGCGCCACTCGGGCACGACTTCTGCGTGATCTCGCTGTCCGATGTGCTCAAGCCGTGGGAGGTGGTGGAGGGGAGGTTGTCGGCCGCGGCCGGAGCGGATTTCGTGCTGGCGCTGTACAACCCGATCTCATCGCAGCGGCCGTGGCAATTGGGGCGGGCGCTGGACCTCATCGGGGCGCATCGCCGGGCGTCGACGCCCGTGGCGGTGGTGAAGGACGTCGGACGCCCGGCGGAATGGGCGGAGGTCGTGTCGCTGGATTCGGTGCCGGTCGAAAAGATCGACATGCGGACGGTGCTCCTGGTGGGGTCGTCGACGACTCGTGCGTTCGTCAGCCCCGTCGGACGGGTATGGATGTACACACCCCGGCGATATCCCTGAGCGGGCCTTCTCCGCACTTAGTTGTGGCTTTCGGCGGAAAGCCAAGAATTATTCGTTGACTCATCGCCCGGTTCTGTTTTCGATGGCGTACGCCATCGATTCGACGTCGATTCGCTGCGTACGCGCCGACTTTTCGACGCCGAGACGCCATGTGTCCGAATCCGCATTGCGCGCGGTAAGTGAGTCAATGAGCGCTCAGAGAGAGCGGCCTACAACCCCGCGACTCCTACGGCGACCCCACTCAGCCACCGCAGAGCGTCCGCCACACCGGGCACCGTCCGAGCCGGCGGCCCCATCGGCCGGCGCACCATCACCACCGGCAGCCCTAGCATCCGCGCCGCCTCCAGCTTGGCCGCCGTGGCCTCTCCACCGCTGTTCTTCGAGACGACCGCCTCGATCCGGTGCTCCCCCAACAGTGCCAGCTCGCCCTCGAGATCGAACGGTCCCCGCTCGCGAATCGTGACGGCGTCGGCGAACAGCCCCGGGTCGATCGGCTCGATGGTCCGTACGACGAAGTGCATGGAGCCCAACCCAGCGAACGGCAGCAGCTCCTGGCGACCGGTCGTGAGCAGTACACGCTGCACGCCCAAGCCGCAGAGCCGGCGAGCCGCGTCAGCCACATCCTCGGCGATCACCCAGTGGTCTCCGGCCACCGGCTCCCAGCCGGGGCGCAACAAGCGAATTGCCGGCACCCCCACGGATGCGCAGGCCGCGTGCACGTGGTGCGGCATGACAGCGGCGAACGGATGGGTGGCGTCGACCACGGCCCGGATGCCCTCGCCGATCAAGAAGCGCTCCAGCCCGGCTGTCCCGCCGAAGCCGCCCACCCGCACCGAGGCGGGCAGCGCGGCCGGCGCTGAGGTCCGGCCTGCAAACGACGCGATGACTTCCCAGTTGCCAGCGCCGGCCAACTGCTCGACCAGACGACGCGCCTCAGTCGTCCCGGCCAGGACGAGCAGGCGGGGAGCAGCACTCGACACAGCCCCAGTGTCGTCCGGACGACTCCCACCACGCACGTCCAGCCCGCTACGGCACCCCGCTACGGCACTCCGCTCCGGCACCCGGACACAGCCAACGGCTACTGTCCCCCACACAGCAGGGAACGCCGGTGTGAATCCGGGGCTGTCCCGCAACTGTCACCGGGGAGCGAACCTCCACCGCGAACACGTGGACCGCACGCCACGGCCTCTCGGGGCTGGAAGGCGGGGGGAGAGCGTCGATCCGGAAGCCAGGACACCTGCTGGCGGCACCGAGAAACGACACGGGAGATGTCCACCGATGACCACAGCGGTCAGCGAGCGCGAACCCATACTCGCCGAGGTGCTGGCCGTCGTGGCGGCCAAGGCCTCGTACCTGCGAGCCGCCACGGAGATCGACGCCGGCTGGCATCGCTGCGCCGGCCTCATCGCCGACCCCTCGCAGCTCACGGCGCTCATACGCCAAACGGCAACCGGCCGAGGCGCCCCCGACGACGCGGTGGCCGCCTCGCTGTTCGTGCAGGCCTACGCCTTCCGGGTCGGAGGCATCCCGGTTGCGGCCCAGGTGCTCGGCCTCCCGGCCCCCGCCACCCATCCCGAAAGCACCGCCATCAGCATCGCCCGCGACCGCCCCAACGCCGTGGCCTTCTCCGACCACACCGTGGTCCGCCGGGACGACACCGACCTGATGCGACGGCTCAACGAGGACCATTTCGGGCCCCTGGTCGAAGCGGTCCGGACCGAGCTCCGGGTCGGCGAGCGCCTGCTGTGGGGGAACATCGCCTCGTCGTGCGCCACGGCCATGCGGGCGGTGGACGACGGCTCCGATCCCGAGCTGCGCCACCGCGGCGAAGCGCTCATGCAGGCAGCCAGCCCATGGTGGCAGGACCTCGGCCAGTTCACCACGGTCGCGGGCGAGGCCCGGACGGGCTGGTATTGGGATCGGACCAACTGCTGTCTGTGGTACCGCACGGCACCCGGCCGCTGGTGCGACGATTGCTCCCTGCTCGATCGCGGCCCGCTGCTGGAGCGCCGCTTGGCCGAGCTGGCGGAACCGGCGTCGTGATCTGGTTCGTCACCAACGTCGACACCGAGATCCTGGCGCTCCGCACCGCCATCGAGTCGCTGCCCGACGGCTTCCCGCCCGTCCGGGCCGCGCAGCCCTGGACGATCGAGCCGTCCAGCATCCCGGACCTGCTCGGCGACGCCCGCTGCGTGCTGGTCCGTCTGCTCGGCGGCCGCAGCGGCTGGAGAGAGGGTTTCGACCAGCTACGGGCGCACTGCCGCCGCCATGACATCCCTTTCCTGGCCTTCGCCGGCGAGGCCGTCCCCGACGCCGAGCTCACCCGGGCGTGCTCGGTGCCGGCGGGCATCGTCACCGAAGGGTTCGCCTACCTGGTCAACGGCGGGGCGTCCAACCTCGCCCAGCTGCTGCGGTTCATCGCCGACACGGTGCTGTTCGAAGGCTTCGGCTTCCATCCGCCCGAGGAAATCCCGCCCCACGGCGTCTGGTACCGCTCGGCCGGGGCCAGCGCTGCGGGTCCCAACGACCAGCGTCCGCTCGTGGGCGTCGTCTTCTATCGAGCCCACCTCGTGGCCGGGAACACCCAGTTCGTCGACGACCTCTGCCGGGCGCTCGAGGATCGTGGCGCCGACGTCTTGGCCCTGTGGTGCTACTCCCTGCGGGACAAGGCCGGCCAACCGGTCATCGACCTGCTGCAGCAGGCGGGGATCGATGTGCTGATCACCACGGTCCTGGCCGCCGGGGGAGTGGTCGCGGGCGCGGGCATCGCCGGTGGATCGGGGGGGCTCGACGGAGACGCCTGGGACTCGACGGCGCTGGCCGCGCTGGACGTGCCCATCATCCAGGCACCGTCGGCCGGCAGCTCCAGGGAGCAGTGGGCCGACTCCGATGCCGGGCTTGGCCCCTACGACGCCACGGCTGGCATCGCCATCCCCGAGTTCGACGGGCGGATCATCGGCCCGGTCTTCGCCTTCAACGAGGTGGTCGATGACGGCGACGAGCTGGGACAGTCGGTCCGCGCCTATCGCACCGTGCCCGACCGGGTGGCCCGCTTGGCCGGCCTCGCCCTGCGTTACGCCAGGCTCCGGCGTCGCTCACCGGCCGAGCGCCGGGTGGCCATCGTGCTCAGCGCCTATCCGACCAAGCGGAGCCGACTCGGCAATGCCGTGGGGCTCGACACACCGGCCTCGGCGATCCGCCTGCTGCAAGCACTGGCGGCCGCTGGCTACTGCGTCGACGACCTGCCCACCGACGGCAACGCCCTCATGGCCGAGCTGGCCGACGGCCTCACCTACGACCTCGACCGGCTCACCCCGGCCCAGCTGGACCGTGCGGTGGGCGAGCTCGCCACCGATGCCTACGAGCGCTGGTATGTGACGTTGCCGGAGTCGGCCCGTCGCGAGCTGGAGGCCTCGTGGGGACCCGCCCCCGGTGGCCAGCGCGTGCACGATGGGGCGTTGGTGTTCTCCGGCATCGAGCTCGGCAACGTGCTCATCGCCATCCAGCCGCCCCGCGGCTACGGCGACAACCCGGTGGCCGTCTACCATTCGCCCAACCTGCCGCCCGCCCACCACTACCTGGCCTTCTACCGCTGGCTGGACCAGGTCTGGGACGCGGACGCCATCGTGCACCTGGGCAAGCACGGCACGCTGGAGTGGTTGCCCGGCAAGGCGCTGGCCCTCTCGGCCGGCTGCTGGCCCGACGCGGCCCTCGGCGACGTTCCGCTCTTCTATCCCTTCGTGGTCAACGACCCCGGCGAGGGCGCTCAGGCCAAGCGGCGGGCCCACGGAGTCGTGATCGACCACCTCCTGCCGCCGATGACCCGGGCGGATACCTACGACGACCTGGCCCGGCTCGAGCAGTTGTTCGACGAGTACGCCCTGGTGCAGGCGCTCGACCCGTCCAAGGCGCCGCCGTTGCGGGAGCGGATCTGGACCTTGCTCACCGAGACCGCCATCGACCGCGACCTCGGCCTCGACCAGCAGGGCGACAAGGAGTTCGACGAGGTCATCCTCCATGTCGACGGCTACCTGTGCAGCTTGAAGGACGCCCAGATCCGCGGCGGTCTGCACACCTTGGGCCAAGCGCCCGAGGGCGAGGCGCTGATCGACCTGGTCCTGGCCATCACCCGCCTGCCCCATGGCCGCATCCCCTCCCTGCGCCGGGCGGTGGCGGCGGAGCACGGGCTCGACCCCGACGATCCCACCCAGCTCGACTCGATCGAAGCCGGCTGTCGCCGACTGGTCGTGGCCGCTGCCGAGACCGGCTGGCAGGTGCCCGCTGACGCCGGCCCGAAGGCGCGTCCCACGCTGACCTGGGCCTGTGACTGGCTGGTCCCGCGCCTGGCGCGGGCGACCGACGAGATCGACAACCTGCTGCACGGGCTCGAGGGGGGCCACGTGCCGGCCGGACCGAGTGGGACCCTCACCCGCGGCGGCGCCCACGTGCTGCCGACCGGTCGCAACTTCTACGCCATCGACCCCCAGGCGCTACCGACCGAGCTGTCCTGGGAGGTGGGGAACCGACTGGCGAACGCCCTGCTCGAACGGCACATCCAGGAAGAGGGCACCTCTCCCCGCTGTGTCGGCCTGGTTCTTTGGGGCACGGCGATCATGCGGACCCAGGGCGACGATGTCGCCGAAGTGCTCGCTCTCCTGGGCGTGCGCCCCGTCTGGGAGGCCGAGTCGCGGCGGGTGGTCGGTCTCGAGGCCATCCCGCTGGCCGAGCTCGGCCGACCGCGTGTGGATGTGACGGTGCGCATCTCCGGCTTCTTCCGCGACGGTTTCCCGAACCTGGTGCGCCTGATCGACGAGGCCGTCGAGCTGGTGGCCGGCCTCGACGAAGACCCGGAACAGAACCCTCTCCGCGAGGCGCGCGGCACGGTAGATCCCCGGGTGTTCGGTCCGCCGCCGGGTGCCTACGGCGTTGGTGTGGCCCAAGCCGTCGAGCAGCGCACCTGGCGCTCGGACGACGACCTGGCCGCCGTCTATCTGGCCTGGTCGGGCTTCGCCTACAGCCGAGCCGCCTTCGGCGCGCCCGCCGAGGACGCCATGCGCCGGCGCTTCGCAGCCATCGACGTGGCCGTGAAGAACCAGGACAACCGGGAGCACGACATCTTCGACTCCGAGGAGTACTTCAGCGACCACGGCGGCATGGTGGCCACGATTCGCTCACTGACCGGACAGGAGCCCAAGGCGTGGCTCGGCGATTCGGCCGACCCGGCTAGGCCGCGGATTCGCTCGTTGGCCGAAGAAGCGGCCCGGGTGGTGCGCACACGGGTGGTCAACCCGCGGTGGATCGAGGGCATGCAGCGCCACGGCTACAAGGGCGCGTCGGAGATGGCGGCCACCGTCGACTACCTGTTCGGCTACGACGCCACGGCGGCCGTGGTGGACGACTGGATGTACGAGCAGGTCACTGCGGCCTACGTGGCCGACGCCCAGACCAGGAAGTTCTTCGAGGGTGCCAATCCGTGGGCGTTGAAGGCCATCGCCGAGCGCCTGCTCGAGGCCGCCCAACGGGGGATGTGGAACGCGTCCGAGGCGTCGCTGCAGACCTTGCGATCCGCGGTCGTCGAGGCGGAAGGCTGGGAAGAGCAGCGATGAGCCGGCTGCCGTTCAGCGAGGTCGTCGGCCAGGAGGATGCAAAGCTGGCGCTGCTGCTGGCCGCGTGTGAGCCGCTGTTGGGCGGCGTGCTGCTGCGAGGTCACAAGGGGACGGCCAAGACCACGTTGGCCCGTGGTCTGGCCGAGCTCCTGCCCGGTCGGGCGCCGTTCGTGGAGCTTCCCCTCGGAGCGACCGAGGATCGGGTGATCGGCACGATCGACACGGCTGCCCTGCTGGTCGAGGGCACGTCACGGTTCCGGCCCGGCCTGTTGTCGGAGGCCCACGGCGGTGTGCTCTACGTTGACGAGATCAACCTGCTGGCCCCGCACCTGGTTGACGCCCTGCTCGATGCGGCGGCGAGCGGCGAGCACCGGGTCGAGCGCGACGGGATCTCCCACACCCATCCGGCCCGCTTCATCCTCGTCGGCTCGATGAACCCCGAGGAGGGTGAGCTCCGTCCCCAGCTGCTCGACCGCTTCGGGCTCGCTGTCGACCTGACGTCGTCCACCGATCTGGCGCTGCGGGGCGAGGCGGTCCGCCGACAGCTCGTCGCGGAGCGCGGGGTTGATCGGACTCAGGGGGCCTGGGCGGCCAAGAGGGCTCATGGCGAATTGTCGCCGGATCGCGGGGGTGCGGACCTGCGCCAGCGGCTCGCCGCGCACCAATCGGGCGACATCCCGGACGATGTCGTGCAGCTGGCCTGCGCGGTAGCGGTGGCTGCCGAGGTGGAAGGCCTGCGGGCCGATTTGATGCTGTGCCGGGCGGCCGCCGCGCTGGCCGGGTGGGAAGCTCGGACTGCGGCGACGTCCTCCGATGTGCGGCGGGTGGCGCCCTTGGTGTTGACCCACCGTGCTCGGCGCGACCCGTTCGAGCAGCCGGGGCTGAGCCCCGACGAGCTAGAGGACCTGTTTCGGCAAGCGGATGCGCTGTGCGATGAGGCGGACAGCCCGAAGGATGCCGGAGGCGCAGGCTCCGAGCCCCGAGCTGAGACTCCTCCCGACGACGGCTCGCACGATGAGCAGCGCATTCGCATGGCGGTGCGTCGGGACTCGACGTCGGCGTCGAGTGGTCGGGGTGCGTACGGGGCCGGTCGATCAGCGCGCTTCCTGCGAGCCGAGGCCTACCGGGCGGGGGAGCCGGTGGCGCCGCTCCCGACCGCGGTCGCCGTGGCCGAGCGTCGAGCAGCCCAGCCCGGGGCACCGGCGGAGTTGGCCCAGGGCGACTTGCGGGGCGCCCGTCACGAGCAGCTGGTCGGCACCCTGGTGGTCGTGGCCGTCGACACCTCGGCGTCCATGGGGGCGCAACGGCGGATCGACGAGGCTCGCTCGGTGGTCATGGGGCTCTTGACCGACGCCTACCAACGGCGTGACCGGGTAGCGCTGGTGACCTTCGGCGGCGAACGGGCGGAGGTGCGGCTGCGGCCCACCGCCTCGGTCGAGGTGGCCCGGGCGCGCCTGTCCGAGGTCCGAGCGCAGGGCGGTACGCCGTTGGCCGACGCCATCGAGCAGGTCCGCAAGGTGCTGGCCGGTCGCGGCACCGACCAGGTGGGGGAGACGTTGGTCGTGCTCCTCACCGACGGCCGGGCGACGGTCGGCGCGACGGACCCGGTGGCGGCGTCGCGGCAGGCAGCTGGCCGCTTGGCGGCGACTGGCAGTCAGGTGGTCGTGGTCGATGCGGAGACGGGGCCGGTGCGACTGGGGCTCTGTCGTCCCTTGGCGGCCGCGCTGGGCGCCGACCTGGTGTCGCTCGACTCGCTGGCCGGCGGCGGAATCGAACGGCTGGTGCGGGATCGGCTGCGCGGCGCCGGGCGATGAGCGAGGTGGGTACCAGCCGGGCGTCCCGGCAGGGCCGAGCTTCCCACCCAGTGCGCGGCGCCCTCATGGTGTGCGGGACGACGTCCGACGCCGGCAAGAGCATGATGGTCACCGGGCTCTGCCGGCTACTGGCCCGCCGGGGGGTCGCGGTGGCGCCCTTCAAGGGTCAGAACATGGCCCTGAACTCGGCGGTCACGGCCGAAGGCCACGAGATCGGCCGGGCGCAGTACCTGCAGGCACAAGCGGCCGGGGTCGAGCCCGAGGCGGCCATGAACCCGATCCTGCTGAAGCCGATGGGCGAGCGATCGAGCCAGGTGGTGGTGCTCGGTCACCCGATCGGGACCATGACTGCGGTGGAGTATCACCGGCGGAAGCTCGAGCTGTTGGGCACGGTCATGGACGCGTTGGCGCAGCTGCGTTCGCGATTCGATGTGGTCGTTTGCGAAGGTGCGGGCTCGCCGACCGAGATCAACCTGCTCAGCCACGACATCGTCAACCTGCGGCTGGCCGACGAGGGTGGCTTCGATGCAGTGGTGGTGGGTGACATCGAGCGTGGAGGGGTGTTCGCGTCGCTCTACGGGACCGTGGCGCTGCTGCCCGAACACCTCCGCCGGCATGTCCGGGGCTTTGTGATCAATCGCTTCCGGGGCGATCCATCATTGCTCGACGACGGGATGCGTCAGCTCGAGGCGCTGAGTGGTGTGCCGACACTCGGCGTTGTACCGATGCTGGCGGGCCTCGAGCTGGATGCCGAGGACTCTCTGGCGCTCACCCGGGGCTGGTCGTCGCCGGTCGATCCCGTGCTGGATGTGGCCGTGGTCCGCTTGCCCCGACTCTCGAACTTCACCGACCTGGACCCTTTGGCGGCCGAGCCCGGGGTGGCGGTCCGGCTGGTCCAGTGGGCCAGCGACCTCGGGAATCCGCACCTGGTGGTCCTGGCGGGATCGAAGTCGACGGTGGCCGATCTGACGTGGTTGCGGAGCCGGGGGCTGGACCGGGCCATCGCGGCCAGTGGCGCGGTGGTGCTTGGCATCTGCGGCGGCTACCAGATGCTGGGTCGACGCATCGTGGACGATGTCGAGAGCGGCGCCGGTGAGGTCGAGGGGCTCGGTTGGCTGCCGGTGGAGACGACGTTCGGGGCGGACAAGGTGCTTTGTCGCGGCGTTGGCTCGGCGCTCGGCGCAGCGCTCGAGGGGTATCAGATCCACCACGGGCGGGTCGTGCCGCATGCGGCGGCTGAGCCCTGGCTGGAGTTCGAGGGCCGGGTCGACGGAGTGGCGTCAGGCATGGCCTACGGGACGACGGTGCACGGACTGTTCGAGGCGGACGAGTTCCGCCGACGGTTTCTCGGGGTGGTCGCGGGGCGATTCGGCGTCGAGCTGCCGCCATCGAGGCTGCGCTACGGCGAGCGTCGCATGACGCAGATCGACCGGGTCGCGGACGCCCTGGAGCAGCACCTCGACCTGGAGCGGCTCTGGGAGATCGTTGCTGGCTCGCACTCATAGCGAGATTGACAGCACGCACGGTGTCGCCCGGCCGCCGGTCGACGTGGCGAAGGCCGCCCTCGGTCCGTCGAATTCGGCGACAGGGTTCGTCGAATCGACGTCGAATCGGCGCGTACAGTCGAAAGAGCTTCACACGGCTGTGGCCTCAAATAACTTTCTGGATGGGTCGCCCGAAGCGTCAAAATAGAAAGCTCATCGGGGCATCGGGCCGAGGCTCCGCAGGTTCCAGCGCCCGCCGTTCCCCCGCAACTCGATCCTCGCCAGCGGCCCCACGTCGACCCGCCAGAACGCCTCCGGGTTGCCCCACAGCGCGGCCACGAGCGCGGCCCGCACCACCGACGCAGAGGCCACCGCCACCATCCGCTCCTCGCCCGGCGTCGAGCACACCCCATCCAGCCATAGTCGTACGCGGTGGATCAGGTCCAGCAGCGATTCGCCGCCATGGGGCGTCGACGCCGGATCGGTCAGCCACCGGCCAACCGCCTCGGGCGAATCCTCCTGCACGTCGGCCAGCGACCGGCCCCGCCACCGACCGACGTCAAGGTCACGAAGCCCCGGCACCACCTCGAAGGACCCGAACCCCAGCAGACCGGTCGTCTGACGGGCCGCTTCCGATGGCGCACACCACACACGCGCCACTCGCCCGAACGTGCGCGACTGGGCCCCAGCCGCCGCCAACCCAGCCGCATCCAACCCCTCGTCCGCGCCGAAACGCACGAGCTTCGTGGCCTCGGTCGAGGCCTGACAAACAAGGACGAGCCGGGCGGTCATGAGCTTTTCCTCCCGCCCTCGCGACCGGCGCTCCCCAGCGACCCAGGGGAACGTTGACACGTTGATGGGGCCCGCCTAGGGTGCCGTCGCCGTCGCAGCGAGGAAGCCGGTGAGATACCGGAGCGGTCGCGCCACTGTAACTCTGCGAGCCTCACCGCTTCGCCGAGGAGCCAGACCCTCTCAGCCGCGGTGATCCACGCATCACTAACGGGACGCGTCATCCCAAGGAGAGTTCCGCCATGGCAGCCACCGTCCAAGCCCAGCTGCACAGCGCCCAGGCGCCGGCTGCCCCGGTCGCCATACCTGTCCGGCAGCTGCTTCCTTGGCTGATCCTGACGGCCGCGCTCGGCATGGTCCTGCTCTATTTCGTCGGTGCCGAGCAGGGCGCGCTCTCCATCTTCTCCGGCCAGTACGTGCACGAGTTCGTCCACGACGGCCGGCACCTCCTCGGCTTCCCCTGCCACTGATCGCGCCACAACCGCAGACGAGTCGACCAACAACGGCGCATCCCATGGTCATCAGAGACCTTTTGATACGCGGCATGATCGCGGGTCTCATCGCCGGCGTGCTCACGCTGGGTTGGGCCACCGCCTTCGGTGAACCGCAGATCGGCCAAGCCATCCGCTTCGAGGCCGGCCAAGAGCAGACCACCGGCGCGGCACACGAAGCCCCCCTGGTCAGTCGAACCGTGCAGGAAACCATTGGTCTGGGCACCGCGGTCGTCATCGTGGGCCTCGTCTTCGGCGGTCTCTTCGCGCTCGGGTTCGCCGTGGTCTACGGCCGTTTCCTCCGTACGCAGGCCCGTGTGACCGCCCTGGTCCTCGCCGTCGCCGGTTTCTGTGCTGCCTCGCTGATCCCCTTCCTGAAGTACCCGGCCAATCCACCGGCGGTGGGTCAACCCGAGACCATCGGGCGACGCACCACGTTGTACTTCGCCATGATCCTGATCGCCCTGCTCACGACGATCCTGGCTGCGGCGTTGGCCCGTCGGTGGCACGACCGATTCGGCGCCTGGAACGCCACGCTGCTGGCCCTCGCCGCCTACGTGGCCGTCATTGCCATCGCCTATGTCGTC
>JAXDQG010000123.1:0-3775 GCA_034667945.1 Acidimicrobiia bacterium
GGGCAAGGCGTGCCGGTCGGGCGCTACGGCACCGCGGATGAGGTCGCCGCCGCGATCGTCTTTCTTTGTTCGAAGTCGGCCTCGTACATCAACGGCATCGCGCTGTCGGTTGATGGAGGCGCCGGCAGCCACATCTAGCGACCGTGTACAAGCGGATGCTGTGGGAGACGGCGGGAGACATCGGCAGGCGTCAGCACCTATTCTCTGCTGCCAGGTCATCGGCGGCATTGCCGAGCGCGAGAACTGTCGTGTTGACCGGTGATTGGCTGGGGGAGTGGTCAGCGTCAGCGACCACGACTGCCTGGGGGGCCGACTGCCAGAGTGGCAGCGGTTGGGGCGACGGAGTGAGGTCCAATGACTGAGCAGAG
Organism: Acidimicrobiia bacterium; assembly: GCA_034667945.1. Classification (GTDB taxonomy): domain Bacteria; phylum Actinomycetota; class Acidimicrobiia; order Acidimicrobiales; family CAIXPF01; genus JAXDQG01. Next base: position 369 of record JAXDQG010000123.1, read on the forward strand.
CAACGTGAAGCCGTCCGGCTCGGACGTCGAGGTGATCATCATCGGTGCAGGCATCACCGGCATTCATCAGCTGTACCGCCTGCGCGAGGCCGGCTTCGACGTGCGTCTGCTGGAAGCGGGCACGGGCGTGGGTGGCACCTGGTACTGGAACCGTTACCCGGGCGCCCGGTTCGACTCGGAGAGCTACTCCTACCAGTACTTCTTCTCCGAGGAGTTGCTGCGTGAGTGGGCGTGGTCCGAACATTTCGCCGGCCAGGCCGAGACCGAGGCCTACCTCAACTACGCCGTCGACAAGTTCGGCCTGCGCGGCGACATCCAGTTCAACACCCGCATCGTCGGGGCCGCCTTCGACGAGACCTCGAGCACGTGGATGCTCAGCACGGAGAACGGCGAAAGCCTCCGGTCCCGGTTCCTGGTCTGTGCCACCGGGGTTCTCTCGGTGCCGTATCGACCCGACATTCCCGGTCGTGATTCCTTCAAGGGCGAGGCATATCACACTGGGCAATGGCCCCACGAGCCGGTCGACTTCCGTGGCAAGCGGGTCGCCGTGATCGGCACCGGCGCCAGCGCAGTGCAGCTCATTCCGGTCATCGCCGAGGAAGTGGAGTCGCTCACGGTGTATCAGCGGACGCCGAATTGGTGCTGCCCGCTGAACAACGGTCCGATCAGTGACGAAGAGCAGGAACAGCTCCAGGCCACCTACGACGAGATCTACCAGAGGTGCCGCACGAGCTTCGCCGGCTTCGTGCATCCTCCGTCGCGCAAGAAGACCTTCGATGAGACGAAGGAGGAGCGCTGGGCGCTGTACGAGAAGCTCTGGAACGAGAAGGGTTTCGCCAAGCTGCTCAGCAACTACCGCGACATGTTGACCAACAAGGCAGCCAACGACGAGTTCTCGGAGTTCCTTGCCGAGAAGATCCGTAGTCGGGTGCCGGATCCCGAGACCGCCGAGCTGTTGGTCCCGAAGGATCACGGGGCCGGAATGAAGCGGATGCCGATGGAGACGCGCTACTACGAGGCGTACAACCGCCCGAACGTGAAGCTCATCGACCTTCACGCCACTCCGATCGTGGCCATAAGCGAGAACGGCGTGGAGACAACCGAGGGCGAGACGCCGTTCGACATGATCGTGTGGGCCACGGGTTTCGACGGTTTCACCGGTGCGTTGCTGCGAATGAACATCGTGGGCGAGGGTGGCAAGTCCCTCAACGAGTGCTGGGCTCACGGCGCCACGACGTATCTCGGCGTCCAGATCCCCGGCTTCCCCAACCTGTTCGTCGAGGGTGGTCCCCATTTGGCCGCCGGCAACTTCCCGCGGTCGACCGAAATCCTGGTCGATCTCGTCACCGAGTTGCTGGAGTACGCCCGCGACAATCGCCACACCTACGTCGCGCCCGACCCGGCCGCGGCCGAGGAATGGACCAAGCACGTCGCTGAGGCGGCCACCGTGGTGCTCATCGCCGAGACATCGTGGTTCCAGGGGGCCAACATCCCTGGCAAACCGAAGCAGTACCTCCCATATGCCGGCAGCCTGCTTCACTTCCGGGAACGAGTGGAGGGTTTGGCAGACGAGGGTTATCCCGGTTTCGAGTTCAAGCAGGCGGTGTCGGTCTGAGCGTTGCCGGAGGGCCAGCGCCCCCCGCTAACTGCTTGCTCGTCCGCCGGTAAGTCATGACGCCGAAGAACCGGCTCTTTCCATGACGATCCGCGTGAGCTCGACCCGTGAGTTCACGCCCAATTTGCGATAAATCGACCGCAGGTGCGCATCGACTGTGTATCGGGACATGAAGAGCTGCTCCCCGGCCTCACGATTGGTGCAACCACGGGCGATCAGCCCGATCACGCTGTGCTCGGTTTCGGACAGGCTGTCCCACCCATAGGTGAGGCGCACTGATCGACCGTCCTGCCGATCCGCATCCGCGACAACAGCGGGGTTGAGTTGCAACATTGCCCCACCCGGCGACCGTCCCTCGAAGATGGGCTCACAGCGAACGGTCAATCGTGAATCGCCCCTCAGCAGGACCTCGATCGAGGTCCTGTCCGCTTCCCTCATGAGCTGCCCGGCAATAGCGCGCAATCGAGCCTCATCGACCGCACTGACCAGGCGATCGGCGGCCGCATTGGTGATCATGGTCTGCGGCGTGATGAAAACGAACGCCCCTCTCCGTCCCCGCCGCGCCCTCAGAAAGGACTGGAGCAGGACGCGCTCGGAGACGCCGGAGTTGTCCACCAGAGACTGTTCGATCTCGCGTGCCGCCCGCTTGGCGAGAGGCAGCATCAGCGAGTCGGCGCGTCCCGCCAAGCACACCAGTTCGACGACGCCGACGATCCGTCCCGAGCTGAGATCGACGACTGGGGCGCCCACCGACGCGAGATCTCTGAAGACCTCGGCGAAATGCTCTCCGCCGTTCACCGCGACAGGGCGCCGCTGGACCAGCGCGGTTCCGATGCCGTTCGTCCCAACGGTGCTTTCGGTGTGAACGAAGCCGCGCGCAATGTTCGCCCGCTCGAGCGCGGCCCGCAAGAACGGCTGCGACACCCGCCGATCCACGATCCGTCCGGCGGCGTCAGCCAACACCACCCCGACGTGAAGGTTGCCGAGGTCATCCTCGAGATAGTCCAGCACCGGAGCGGCGGCCTGCATGAGCTGCTCTTCCGGTCGGCGTCCGGCTTCGGAGCGCGCATCGACACAACCGGGGGACAGCCCGGCCGAGACGCACCGCGCCCAGGACTCGGCGATCTCGCCCCGCATACCAGCGCCGGCGGGAAGGACCTCCACGGGGACCACGCCGGCGAGGGCCTTTCGCACGGAGATCTCCTGGAGGCCAGCTCTGCGCAACTCGACCTCTGGAACGTGCTTGCGGACGCCAGGCGCCACCCGGACCGGGCCGGCAGGCAGTGCTGCGGACGTAGCAGACGACATCTCGGGTTGCCCCTTCCACATTGCTCATGCGCGTATTTCGCTGCCCCTGCACGGTTGCATCAGGAGGTGTCCGCCGTCGTCGCTGCCTGCAGGAGTTGTGGGGGCGGGTCAGCCCCAATCCGCGGATTGCTGCTAGCAGGCATGTGATACGTCGGACGTTGTGCGCATGCTTCAGCAAAGACAGGACGATGTGATGCGTTTGCTGATCGTGGACGACAATGCCCGCTTCCTCGAAGCGGCGCGTGACCGCTTGGAGCGGGACGGAATGACTGTGGTGGGGGTGGCGGCCAACTGTGCCGAGGCGCTGTTGCGCGCCCGTGACCTTCGGCCTGACGTCACCTTGGTTGATCTGGACCTCGGCGACGAGAGCGGTTTCGACCTCGCCGCCAGTCTCCAGATCAACGCGACCGCAACAACAACGTCACCAGTCATTCTCATCTCGGCCTATCCGGAGGAGGACTTCCGAGACCTCATCCAAGCCAGT
>JAXDQG010000124.1:0-2851 GCA_034667945.1 Acidimicrobiia bacterium
GCAGGACCACGCTGGGGGTGACTGACTGCAAGCCGACGAGGAACGTTTCGGATCGAAGCATCGCGTGGGTTCCGAACAGCGAGCCGCGATTGCCGTACGCCAGGGTGGGCTCGAATCCGTCCATCGCCACGTACAGCCGGGTGATCCCCGCGGTGACCAGGACGACCCACGCGTCGTCGGTCAACGACTTCGCCAACCGTTCTCCGGACCCGAGCTTGCGGCGGATGCCGCTTCGGAACAGCTCCATCAACAGCGCCGGCGGCACCGAGCCAAGGGCCGACTGCTCGAGCGCGATCCAGTCGTTTGCGCGGTCGCCATCGACGACGCTACGCAATGCCACCTCGAACCGCTGAAGGGTTGTCCCGCGCCGCACATGGAACTCGACATCCAGGCGCCGGCCGTCCGGGAGACGAAGCGGCAAGGATCCCGCCCAGTCGTGGCCGGGCCGGAGGCTCTTCGATTCGACTCGGAGTTCCTGATACAGCTCCTCGGAGACAAGGTCGTGCAGCATGATCGGGCCGGCATTGCCGGGAGGCAGGCCGAGCAAGCGTCGGCACGGACCGTTGGCTCCGATCAGGCGGCCCGACGCATCGACGACGACGCGGGCCAGTCTCCGGTCATCCCACCAGTGGGCCTGTGGGGCATTGGCTTCGGCCCGACCATCCCGATAGGCGAACCAGAGCTCGACCGATTCGCCGCGGATGCCGCCATCGCGCTGACAGCTCAGCTCGGCGTCCGGATACCGCTGCCGAAGGGACCGACGGGTGGCGCGAAGCGTTGCCCCGCGCTGCCGGACTGACCGGACATGGCGATCGACCGTGTGGCGAAACAGGCTGTCGGTCGCCGGGATTGACACGACCCAGTACCGATCCTGGTGCGGTGCCACGTTGGCGTCGGCCGGCGCTCTCGAGTGCATCGAGCCCGTCCTGACTGTGCGCGCGTGTGGCGTCCATGGGCCTGCGGTTTTGTGCGTCCATGCAACGTCGTGGCCGCCCAGTGTGCGCTGCTAGTTGCGCGGGTTCAATCACGTATTCACGTGATATCGACCAACGTCTTGCACATGTGACGAACCTGACCGGGAGCGTACGCGGCCCCCAGGCAGCGCGCACTCCCGGCCGGCGCCGGTACCCTGCCGGCTCGTCAGATGGCGATCGTGATGCGGTTCTCGACCGAGCTCACACCGGGTGCCGACCAGGCCACGCGCTCGGCCTCCTGCCGTTCCGCCCACGACCTGACCGTGCCCTTGAGGATGACCTTGTCGCCGTCCACTTCGACGGTGATGCGCTTCGCGTCGGTCTCCGCGCTGCGGACCAGCGCTTCCTCGATCTTGCGCTTGGTCTCCTCTGGTGACGGCTTCGCCCGGGGTCGCACGGTGATGAGGTTCGACACCCCACGGACGCCCGTGATCCGGCGGGCGACTCGCTCGGCATCGGCTCGCTGGAACCCCCACTCGACCTCGCCATTGAGCGTCACCCAGCCCTTGGAGACCGTGACGTCGATCCGGTCGGTGGGCACGACCGCGTCCCATTCAAGTGCGCGGACCACGGCTGCCGCGATGTCCTCGTCGGTTCGCTCCGCGAAGCCGGGTAGGCGCACCTCGATGTCGTTCGCGACGGCCTTGACCCCGCTCACGCGGTGTGCGGCTTCTTCGGCCGCCCATTTCTTGAGGAACGAATCCACCCGGCCCGTGAGGGTCACGACGCCGTCTCTCACCGCCACGCCGATCTCGTTCGGCTGCACCTGCGCGTCCCACTTCAGCTCACTGAGGACGTCACGCTGGATCTGCTCGTCGGCCTTCACCATGACAGCCATATGAACCCGTCCTTCCTGCCCCGACACTTCGAGCCTTCTCGCCGCCCGGCGACTGTTGCCGAATCACCCGACAGGACGCAGTAGCGACCGATACCTCGGATGGACGGTCGTGCATCCGGTGCTACTGCCCGACGGCCCGATGTGGCCATACGCTGCGGAGCCCGCACGCCGAGGAGGCGAGCCATGCAGGAAGCGCAGACCGAGCGTCGTGTGCGACTCAACGAGACGGCCTACGAGCACGCCAGGAGGGCGATCGCTGAAGGCAAGGCTGTGATCGACGAACGCGATGACTGGAGCGAGCACCAGCCGTCGTCGCAGCAGGAGAACGAGTTCATCGAGGCCCATGGCTGGACCGCCTACGCCCGCTGGTACCTCGGGATCAACGAGCAAGCGACCGAGCGGACCAAGGCTCGCTACGAGTTCCCCTACGGCGACTTCGAGAACGTCCATCGTTGCGGCGTCCTTGCCGCGGAGTCGCGAGCGGCCCAGTACGACCACGCCGACATCGAGACCGCCGCCGCGCACTTGCACGGGATGCTCGACGAGTTGAGGGCCAGCGGCGTGTCGGCTGGTAGTTGACCGCCGGACACCATCGAGTTCACGGCACCCGCGCCCGGTTCCTACATCTGCGGCTGACCCCGGGGGTCGATGTGAAGCGCCGGTTACACCGCTATCCGAACGATGCTGGCAGGCTCGCCGCATGCTGCATCCCACGTTGTTCGAGCAGGACGTCCGGCTCCTCGGGCACCGCTGGTCACCCCGTGTCCATGAGCTGAAGCGATTCCTGGCGCGCAGCGGCGTCCGGTTCCGCTGGTTCGACCTCGACATCGAGGGTGAGGCGGAGATCAGGCGGATCGTCGCCGAAGCGGGGTCGACGTCCCAGAAGTTTCCGATCGTGATCCTGCCCGATGGCGATGTCCTGAGCGATCCGGATATCGAGACGTTGGCCGAGCGGCTCGGTCTGCCCACGGAACCCACATCGACGCTGTACGACCTCGTCGTCATCGGCGGAGGACCGGCCGGCCTGGCGGCGTCGATC
>JAXDQG010000125.1:0-3000 GCA_034667945.1 Acidimicrobiia bacterium
ATGGGTCACCGATCACGGCGACCCCGCGACTCAGGGGCGAAGCAGGCTCAGCAGCTCGGCCTTGATGGCGTCGAACTCTTCCTGGCTGATCGCGCCTGACTCGAGCTGGGCGTGAGCCGATTCGACACGGGCGAGCAGCTCGCGATCCGACAGCCCACGTCGCGAGCTGGTCGCTGATGCGGGAGGACGCTCGACACGGGGCGCCGGTTCGCTACCGCTCTGGCGGCGCTGACGCTTCTCGGCAGCCTTCGCCCGCTTGGCCCTGTCGATGTCACGCTTCGCGATGTGCATCTTGGACATGGCACTCCTTTCGACGCCCTGTGCGGCCGGCCGCCTACCGGTCTGCACGGGGAGTAGGCGCGCCCTCGGCAAGTCGACCGGGGTGCACCATCGTTGACGATGTTCAGGTCAGAGAGGACGAGCAATCTGTCTGGCGGTGCCCGGACACCGGGGGGTATCGGGCTGCGCCGGCCGACCGTCGACGAGAACTCTGTACCCGCTGACGCGCAGGTTCCAGATGCACCCGAGCACATCGTCGCCCCGGATGCCGACCGCCGCCGCAGCGGCCGTGCGCGGGGTGAACGGGAAGGTCCGGGTGAGCGACAACAGAGCCCTCTCTCTCCAAGGTCTTGCACGGTCGCGAGAACGTGCGGCCGCAAGCTTACCGCGTACGCCGCTCGTGCCTGGAGTCACGAGCTCTCCGGGGCCGGTCGCACTTGCCGCACTCGCGGGCCAAAGTGACCCGAAGGGTCGTCCTGGCAGGAACATCGCATCCGCCTCGACCGGTGACACCCGACCTGCCATAGCATGGGCGGGCACCCCGTCGTCGACACGCAGGAGCCGCCGTGACCCGGGGCACCCGCACGACATCGCTGCTCAACAGGCGTGGACTCCGCTCGAAGCGGGCATCGAGAGACGTGGCCTGGCGTCGGGCGAGCCTCGTGACGGTGGTCGTCACCGGTCTGCTGCTGGCGGCAACCGCCACCTTGCTCGGTCGCTTGGGTGCGGAGCGCACCGTTCCGGCGCGCAGCGATGAGGCCACCACGCTCGTGAGTGCTCGCGTGGGCGAGTCGGCCGCGATCAGCGCTGTCCGCTTCGGCGCCGGCCGCCTGTCGCCGGATGCACCTCTGCCAGGTCGTCATCCCCGGGACGCGGGGGCGCTGACCTGGTGCGCGGCGCTGTTGGGCCTCGGCGTGCTGGTCGAGGTCCTGCGCGAGCGGGCAGCGGCAGGCGGCGGTTCCGCGAGGCCCTCACTGTTCTGCAGGCGGGGACCGCCAACTCCGGTCGGCTGAGCGCACGAGCCTGACCTCGCCGGGGGGCTGGTGACGCGCCAGCGGCCGTGGCCGAGGCAGTGGCTGTTCCAAACGTCCCGTCCTCAGACCGGCGCGTCCGAACCTCGGCGCCGGTCGCTACACCCGTCACGACGACGATCAGATTGTCGGACGCACCGTCGACTGACGTCGAACTTTCGCCGACCGTCCCCGTCGTCCCCATCCGACTGCCCCACCGCCGGGCCCCCATCCGCCCCATCCTCGCCTCACGGGAGGCAACATGAGCCCAACGCTCACCCGATCGCCTGCGCCCCTGGCCCGAGCCGGCCCTGCCCGCAGGCTGATCCCCGCCGTCGCCGCGCTGATTGCCGTGTACGTCCTGGTCTTCCAGACGCTTCGCATGCCTCAGGTGGTCCCACGCCTGTCGATCGTGAATCCGCACGACTGGCGGGCCAACGTCGAGGTGGCCGGCGCGAGCAACGCCGGATGGATGCCCCTCCTCGGTGTCGATCGCCAAGGAAACCGTGACCTGCAGGAGGTCTACGACCATGGTTCGACCTGGCGATTCCGGTTCACCTACGGCAACGTCGATGGTGGCGAGGTCCGGATGACGCGTGCGGCGTTGGCGGCTGCAAATTGGACGGTTCAGGTGCCGGAGCAGTTCGCCCAGCGCATGCGCCAGGCAGCAATCGCTCCGTCGTCACGGATGCAATCCGCGGCACCCTGACCGCCCCGCCCCGCCCCCGCGCCCCCGCCCCGCTGCGCCCCGCTTCGCTCCAGCGCGATCGCCGGGCAGCGTGGCCCGCTCCGACGGTGGGCGGCACCGTGTCTCAGTCGATGCGAATGACCGCTTTGCCCTTGACCTTTCGCTGCAGCAGGGCCTCGAAGGCCTCGCTGGCGCGGTGCCAGCTCACATCGAGACCGATCTGGGGGTCGAGGGCCCGCCGATGCAGCAGATCGACCAGTTGGACCAGATCGAGATCGGCCGAGCCGTAGTGCCGCAGGTCTTCGAACAGCAGCAGGCCGACGAGGCGGGTGCCGCCCTTGCGGAAGAACGCGCCCGGGTCGAACGTCGTGGAAGAGCCGGACGACACGCCGTAGGAGACTACGACGCCCCGATGTGCCAGGAGGTCGAGCGCTCGAGCCAGCGACTCTCCGCCCACCGACTCCAGGATCAGATCGAACGCGCCCTCGCTCGGCATGCCGACAGAGACTTGGGTGGCACCGAGGTCGGCGAGGCCGGCGCCGCGCTCCTCGCTCCCGACCACCGCCGTCACCGTCGCCCCCCACAAGGCGGCCAGTTGAACGGCGAAGCGACCGACCCCGCCCGCTGCACCGGTCACGAGCACACGCTTCTCGGGGAACTGGTCACCCTTTCGAAGGGCCCGCAGAGCGGTGATTCCAGCGACGGGGAGTGTCGATGCGGCCTCGAAGGTCACGTCGGGCGGCAGGGGGGCGAGCCAGTCGCGGGGTACGGCCACCTGCTCGGCCCAGGCCCCTTGCAACACGAGTCCCACGATTCGGGTGCCGGCCTCCGGTCCCAGCCGGTCGGCCGGAGATCTCACCACCTCGCCGGCCAGGTCCCACCCCGGCCGCCAACCCGGCGCAGCGCGGGAGAGGTTGTTCACTTCGTCGCGGTTCAAAGACGCGGCCCGCACGGCCACGAGCGCATCTTCCGGACGGGGTTCTGGGGGATCGACATCGGCCAGTGCGGCTCGGCGGGCATCCG
>JAXDQG010000126.1:0-2711 GCA_034667945.1 Acidimicrobiia bacterium
CGTTGCAGTGGTGGCCGCGTTGAACAGCATCACCTGCTGACGGGCCGAGCGGATCGGACTGCGTTCCCACAAGTCCGCTGCGATGATCAACGTGGCGGCCAGGGCGCCCACGGCACCGACGCTCATCACCCCCAGGCGAAGCCCGCCCAGCCGGTCGGCCAGCGTCCAGACGTCGGACGTGACCAGTGCGAACGCGGCGGCCGCCAACGAGGCGACAAGCGCCCGGGAGAGGTGCAACGCCAACCGCCATGGGCGGTTGGCCCTCACCATGCCGGCCAGCAGACGGAGGTTGCCGCTCACCACGTAAGCGGCCAAGGCCACCCCTGACTCGGCTCTGTCGGCCCGCCGAACGAGCCGCTGGACCCGGGCGCGGGTGCGGTGCCCCCCTCGACCCGACGGTGTTGATCCGGCGGGCCGACGTCCCTGTCCGTTGCCGTCCACCAGGGCCTGCACCGCAGCCAGCACAGCCCGCCGGGCCTTGCTGTTCAGCTGCAGCGGCCCCAGGGCGGGCAGCGACACGACCGCAACGCTGTGGGTCGAGCTGGCGTGGGCCAGCAGTGGCCGGCGCCCCACGCGAAGCGGCAGGTCGGTGAGCAGAACCAGCAGATCGCTGCCCTCTTCGAGGAGGCGGGAGCGAGCCCAGTCGAGCACGTCCGCGAGACCCAGCGGTGGAGCCAGATCGGCCGCGGCCACGGGGCGGACCTCCCAGCGAGCCCCTGGCAAGAGGTCCGTAAGGGCCTCGGGCAGACCGCCGCACAGCGCTTCGGACACGGCTGCGGCCACGCCAGGCGCAGCCACCAGCGTGAGCACGAGCGTGGCGGGCTCGTCGGAACGAGGGATCGCCGACGGATCCGGCACACGCGGCTCCGAGACTGGCCGCTCCGAGACGGGCTGCTCCGAGACGAGCAGCGGAGACGCGGCTTGCGAGACCACGCGCTCAGGCTGGTTCCTCTGACCCACCGGGTCGGCCCGACGCGAGTGCACGCCCGACTCGGTCACGTCGCATTCCCGCCGACCGTCGGGCTGGCCCGGGAAGCCGTCGCGCTGGCCCGGGAAGCCGTCGCCCCCGCGCTGACCGGTGGCCCGGCCATGGCTTCGGTTCGGTCGATCAGTCGCCGTGCGACCCGGAAGGTTCGCATGAGGTCGGTGATCTCCAGCAGCTGACACGCCATCGGGCTGGGATCCCACAACACGACATCGCCACCGCTGGCGCGGGCGAGATCGAGGGCCCCGAGCAGTACCCGCAGGCCGGTCACCCCCAGGTAGGACACCTCGCTGAGGTCGATGGCCAGCTCACCGTGACTGGCACGCCAGGCGGCTCGAAGCGAGCTGTGCAGCTTCGGCGCCGTGGCCAGGTCGACCTCGCCGCGCACCCTTACCACGGCACAGCTGGCGGCCGAGGTGACGGAGACGTCGAACGGTGCCACTGCTCTCGCCACGATCTCGTCTCCCTTCCCTCTTTTGACCATTGCCTCTCGGGAGAATTGGCTCTTTGACCCTTCCCGCTGCGGTAACTGTCCCGCTCCGGTAACCGTCGCGCTCCGGTAACCGTCCGGCCCGCTCACGGCGTGCGAGGAGAAAGCCATCGGCCACCTTGTGCCGACGCTCCGGACGAGCGCATCCCGTGATTGCGTTGACCCCATCCCGCCGGCGCCGCGTCTACCGCCCGGCTTCGAGGACCGCCCAGCTTCGAGAACCGCCGGCTTCGAGGACCCCCGGCTTCCAGGACGGGAGGGCGATGACCACGCGTCGAGGGGATGTGCGTGCCTCGCCCCCCGGTAAGGCTGCTCGATGAGCGGCCGGTCAACTGTTGAGGGTCGGGCCCACTGGCGAGGATCGGGCCGATTGTCGCGTGTTCCCGCAACGGCCAGACCAGGCAGATCCCACCCGGCAGGACCGTGCGACCGCGCCCCGACCGACCGCAGCCGTCGGGTTTGGCTGCCAACCGCCCATGGAGGGGTCCATGACGACGCAAGTGCAGATCCCGCAGACGCCTGACATCTACGGTGCCTATCCGTCGCTCAGCTTCGAACAGATCGGCGTGCTGGCCCGCCACGGCGAGGTGCGCTACACCAACGAGGGGGACGTGCTGTTCAGAGAGGGCGACCGGGCCTGCGACTTCTTCGTCATCCTGCGCGGGGCGGTCGCCGTCGTCGAAGGCTACGGCGTCGAGGACCACGTGGTCGGGGTGCACGGCCCCGGACGCTTCCTCGGCGAGCTCAACATGCTGACCGGCGAGGCTGTCTTCCTGACGGCCGTGGTCCGGGAGGCGGGCGGCGTGTTGGCGGTGCCCATCGAGCACCTGCGCCAGCTGGTGATGGCCGACTCTGCCCTCGGCGACCTCATCCTGCGCGCCTACCTGGCGAGACGTTCGATGCTCATCGAACTCGGGAGCGGGTTCAAGATCGTGGGTTCACGCCACTCGGTCGACACCCGGCGCATCCGGGAGTTCGCGGCCCGCAACCGCTTGCCCCATACCTGGATCGACCTCGACGAGGACCAGCGCGCCGAAGCTTTGCTGCGGCGACTAGGGGTCTCGCCGCAGCAGACGCCGGTGGTGATCTGGCGCGGCACCCAGGTGTTGCGCAACCCCTCGAACGCCGAGCTGGCCCACGTCATCGGCCTGCGGGGCGAGACGATGCCCAACACGGGCTACGACCTGATCGTCGTCGGCGCTGGACCGGCGGGACTGGCGGCGGCGGTCTACGGCG
>JAXDQG010000127.1:0-5847 GCA_034667945.1 Acidimicrobiia bacterium
TGATCAGGAGGTTGATCTTGCGGTTCTTGCCGTTCGAGTCGGTGAAGGCACCCTTGGCTGCGTAGTAGTCGTAGACGAGGTTCATGGCCTTGGGGATGTTCCCGTAGTCGGCCAGCGTTCCCGACTGCGCGGTGGTGTGGCCTATCTTTATCTCGGTATCCGACAGCCCCTCCGTATCGGACCAACCTGCCGGGCACTTCGAGAGATCGATAGTGAACCCAGCGGGACCGGTCACCGTCTTGCCGTCGGCTGACTTGCCCCACTTGTTGTCCTTGATCTTCTGCACGACAGCGGCCCGCTCGGTCGTGGCAAGTTTCTCCCACTCATCCCACGACGCCGGATCCTTCGCAGGTGCCGTCGTGGCGGACCCCGCAGCTGTGGTCGACCCACCGAGTGCAGCGGCTACACCGCTCTTGATCCCAGGGTCGACAGTGGCTTGGGTCGAGTTGTCGCTACCGCCCCCGCTTCCACAGGCTCCCGCGACCAGCGCCAAGCCCGCTAGCACCGCAATCGCAACCTTCAGGCGTGGTCCCTTCACCGAGCGCTCCTTCTGAGGCCTAGCTCACCACTGTGACCCCCGCCACAGCGTCAACCTATCGGTTGCTCTGGCTAGCTACTCGTCAGGATGGGGTTTTTCAACAATTTGATGTGTGCCTCGCCCGTCACAGCGGGTTGGCAGCATTCGAGCCAACCCTCGTGGGACGGTCCGAAAACGCCGGAAGCGGGCCGGCAATGCCGACCCGCCCCTGACGAGTGACGCTCTCTATCTCAGCGCCCCCAACTCCGATCAGCGCGCTCCGCTGAGCACCTCCGGCGCCGGCGACTGAACCGGGGCGGGTTCCACCCGGTCGGTGGCCAGCGGTGGGTTGGGCACCACGCGGACGAACTTGTGCTTGATCTTCTTCGCCACCGACATCACGCCGCCGGGAGCGAAGAATGCAACGAGGATCAGAATCAAGCCGAACACCGCCTGCGTGAGCGGGCTGCCCTTCTCGATCTTGAAGAACGGGATGGCGGTGAACTTGATACGGGTCACGATGTCCTGCAGGAAGACCAGCAGCACACCGCCGACCCAGGAGCCATGCAAGGTGGCGACGCCGCCGATGACCAGACCCATCAGGGTCAAGATGGCGTAACGGGCGTCGAAGGACGATGGACCGACCGACGCCAGGTTGATGGCCAGCAGGCTGCCGCCGATGCCGGTGACCGCCGCGCTGAGACCGAAGGTCACAACCTTGTACAAGTTCAGATTGACGCCGCTCACGGCGGCGCCGATCTGGTTGTCACGGGTGGCGATGATCGCCCGGCCCGGTCGGCTCTTCATCAGGTTGCGCACCAGCAGGAAGCAGAGGAACGCCACGATGAAGAAGCACCAGTACTGGTAGGTCGCCTGCTGCTCCTGCGGGTTCCGGCCGCTGATCGTCGGCAGAGACCGGGCCCACGACGGAGGCCGCAACACCTCCCGGATGGTCCGGCCGTTGTCGCCACCGGTACGCCGGGAGATGCCCCACTGGTCGATCTTCAGCAGGATCGGGAACGTGTAGGCCAGCGAGAACGTCACCAAGGCGAGGTACAAGCCCCGGATCTTCAGGGCCGGCAGACCGACGAGGACGCCGAACAAGAAGCAGACGAACAGCGCCACCGGGAACGTCATCCAATAGTCCCAGCGATAGTCGTTCACCAGGATCATGGTGATGTACGCACCGGTGCCCATGAAGGCGATGTTGCCGATGGACAGCAGACCCGCATAACCGACCGCGAGGTTGATGCCCAGGATCGCCACAGCGAAGGCGATGGCCTGACCGAACTGGCTGACCCGGAAGTTGGGCAGCAAGATCGGCACCAGCAGGAGGCACAGGGCGAAGATGCCCCACCCCACCACCTGGAAGGTGCGGTGCTGCGAAGATCCCTCGCGCACCGTGAGAAGGGAAGACCTTCTCTGTGTGGACGACGATTCCCCGCTCATACTCGTTCGATCCTCCTCGTGCCGTACAGTCCCTCTGGCTTGAACAGCAGCACGACCAGAATCACCACGAAGGCGATTACCAGAGCGTAGTTCGACTTCATCCAGTGCAGCCCGGGGATCTGCTGCGCGTACCCGACCAGGATGCTCTGGATCATCGCCACCAAGAAGGCGCCGATGACCGCACCACCGATGCTGTCGAGGCCGCCGAGCGTTGCCGCTGCGAAGGAGAAGATCACGAGCTTGGCCATGAACGCCGGCTCGAGGTTGGTCTGGCGGGCCACCAGCGCCCCACCCAAGGTGCCCAGGGCGGCGGCCAGGAACCAGCCGAACTGCAGGGTCTGGCCGACCTTGATGCCCACGAGCCGCGACGACTCGATGGTCGACGAGACTGCTCGGAAGGCGAGGCCGATCTTCGTCTTGTTGAGGATGAGGAACACCGCCAACACCATGAGAACCATGGCGATGAGCGTGCCGATGGTCTCGTAACGAAGACGTGCTCCGCCGATGCCCACGTAATCGGTCGGCTTGGCCGGGAACGGGCTGGGGAACTTGTGGAACTCGAGGCCCCACTTCCAACCCGCTATGGCCTGCAATATGGCGGCCAACCCGAACGTTATGAGCACGATCGGTAAGTGGTCGGATGGATCGAAGGGTCTGATGAGCACCCTTTCGATGACGGCGCCCCCGATGCCGGTGAGGATCATGGCCACGAGGATCGAAGGCCAGACCGGCCAGCCCTGCTGCGTGGCGAACATCCACGTGAGATACGCCCCGAACATCGCCATGTCGGCCTGGGCGAAGTTGACCAGCGTCGTGGCTTTGAAGATCAGCACCAAAGCGATCGCCACGACGGCATAGACAGCCCCGTTGTTCAGGCCGTCGAAGATGCGTTGCAGAAACAGCTGCATGTCGAACCCCCCCTCAGGCGCCCAGGTACGCTTCGCGCACCGCTTCGTTCGTACGTAGCTCGTCGGCCGTGCCCGAGAGGACCATCGATCCCGACTCGAGCACGTAGCCCCGATCGGCGATGTCGAGCGCCAGGTTGGCGTTCTGCTCGACGATCAACATGGTCGTACCCGTCTCCTTGTTGATCTCGCCGAACCGGCGGAACAGGTCTTCGATGATGAGGGGCGCCAGACCGAGCGAGGGCTCGTCCAGCAACAGCAGCTTGGGCCGGCTCATCATGGCTCGGGCCACGGCCAGCATCTGCTGCTCTCCGCCGGAGAGGGATCCCGCGCTCTGCGAGCGACGCTCGCTGAGACGGGGGAACACCTCGAGCCAGCGGTCGACGTCCTCCTCGATGCCCTTGCGGTCTTTGCGCACATACGCTCCGACGTGCAGGTTGTCGAGTACGGAGAGCTCGGGGAACGTTCCCCGGCCCTGGGGCACGTGGGCCACACCCCGGCGCACGATGTCGGCGGTATCCCGACCGCGGACCTCTTGGCCCTCGATCTGCACCGACCCGGTGGTCGAGACCATGCCGCAGATGGCCCGCAGCGAGGTCGTCTTGCCGGCACCGTTGGCGCCGAGGACGACGACCACCTCGCCTTCCTTGACCTCGAAGCTGATGCCGCGGAGGACCTGGACCTGCCCGTAGCGGGCGTCCACGTTGGTGACCTTGAGCTTTGGGGTGACCATGTTCATGCTGCTTGGCTCCCCAGGTAGGCCTCGATGACCGCCGGGTTGTTGCGCACCACTTCGGGGTTCCCCTCGGCGATCTTCTGGCCGAAGTTCAGCACCACGATGTGCTCGGAGATGGCCATCACCATCTTCATGTGGTGCTCGACCAGAAGAACGGTGAGCTTGTGACGGTCACGCAGGTCGCGGATGGTCTCGGCCAGGTCGTCGACCTCGCTGTGGGTCAGACCCGAGGCCGGCTCGTCGAGCATGAGGATGCGCGGCTTGCCCACCAGCGCCCGGGCCAGCTCGATGCGCTTGAGCGTGCCGAAGGGCAGGCCGGCAGCCACGCTGAAGGCGAACTGCTCGAGATCGAGCTCCTCCAACGCCTCCCACGCCCGACGGCGGAGGTCTTTCTCCTCGCGGCGTGTGCCCAGCCGGAACGCGGCCGTGAAGAAGTTGGCCTTGGTCCGGGTGTGGTCACCCACCATGACGTTCTCGAGCACGGTCATGCGCGGCCACAAGGCCAGGTTTTGGAACGTGCGATACACGCCGACCGACGAGATCTTGTAGGGCGGAAGGGCGAGCAGGTCCCGGCCGTCGTAGACGATTGTCCCCTCTGTGGGGTCATAGATCCGACTGACCACATTGAACATGGTCGTCTTGCCCGCACCGTTCGGCCCGATGAGCCCGACAATCTGACCTTCGTCGATGTCGAAGGTCAGCTGGTTCAGGGCCACGATTCCGCCGAAGCGTACGGTGATGTCGCGGACTTCGAGCAGAGCCACCTGTCCCGACTACCCCCTCCCGTGTTAGTTCCTCACCGCCCTCTGGGCGGGGGATCGGTCGTTCGTCACACCGCCCGTGGCCTGTGACGTGCGCCACACTTCGCAGCGCGGCCAAACCGTATAAGCCTTAGCGACAGGTTGTCAACGCGCTGGCGCGACGTCAACAACGGTGGCGCGCGGCCTGGTAGCAGAGCGACCACGCAGCGAGGTTTTGCTGGTGGTACGCCCGTAGGTGTTGCGGCGGTACGGCGAGGCCAGCGAGCTGCGCAGGCGGGCGGGGATCCTGTCACACGAGGCGACTAGGGTCGCACGCCATGAGCATCCTCGGTACCCGTGTGCTGCGCCGTGAAGATCCCGACCTGCTCACCGGGGCGGGCACCTACGTGGACGGACTTCGTCCGGAGAACCTGGCATACGTCACCTATGTGACGTCCCCCATCGCCCACGCCCGCATCCGCTCCATCGAGGTCGAGGCAGCCCGGCAGGCACCCGGGGTGCTGGGCGTGTTCACCGCCGCCGACCTGCCCTTCCAGCACCAGCCGTCCGTGAACAAGGCGTTCAACGCCGACATGCGACGCCCCTATCTGGCCAGCGACGAGGTCCGCTTCGTGGGGGAGCCGGTCGTCGCCCTCGTCACCGAGGAGCTGTACCAGGGCTCGGACGCGGCCGAGCTCGTGGAGATCGATTATGACCCGCTGCCGGTCGTGGTCGATCCCAAGCGGGCGCTCAACGAGACCGACGTGCTGGTCCACGAGGGCGCCGGCACCAATCTGGCCTTCGAGATGAAGCGCCGCGGCGAGCTGGAGCTGAGCGATTGCGAGGTGGTCATCCGGGCCACGTTCGTCAACCAGCGGGTGGCCCCGGCCCCTATCGAGCCGCGCACCGCGCTGGCCGACTGGTCGGCCGGCCCCGGCACGCGCATCGTGCAGTGGGCGTCCTGCCAGGGCGTGCACCCGGTGCGCGATGCGCTGGCCAAGGCCTACAACGTGGAGCCGTCCGAGGTACGGGTCATCGGTAGGGACGTGGGCGGCTCGTTCGGGGCCAAGAACGGCTTCTACAGCGAGGAAGTGCTGCTGCCGTTCCTCTCGGCGCAGGTGCAGCGGCCCGTGCGGTGGACCGAGAGCCGCTCGGCCAACATGGTCGGGCTGGGCCACGGCCGCGCCCAGGTGCAGGAGATCACCCTCGGCGGCACCCGCGACGGGAAGATCCTGGCCTACGACATGAACGTCATCCAGGACTCGGGCGCCTACCCCAACATGGGCGCCCTCCTGCCCTCGATGACCCGCATCATGTTGACCGGCGTGTACGACATCCCCCGGGCCACCTTCGGGTCGCGCTCCGTGGTCACCAACACCACGCCGATCGTGTCCTACCGGGGAGCGGGGCGGCCCGAGGCGGCCGCCGCCATCGAGCGAGCCATCGACATGTTCGCCGCCGAGGTCGGCCTCGACGCTGCCGAGGTACGCCGGCGCAACT
>JAXDQG010000128.1:0-3410 GCA_034667945.1 Acidimicrobiia bacterium
ATCGCCACCCGGGACCTGTTCTGGGCGCTCTCAGCCGCGCTGGCGCTCGACCCGGCCGGGTCCATGGGGGGCTCCGTCGTCCCAAAGCTCGAGCACGCCATCGGAGCACGAGTCCAGGCTGCCCAGACGTGGCACCGCGTCCGCGAGTTGTTCGAACTGCACCTGGGCGGTGCACCGCTCGTAGCGCCCGCCTCTGTCGCCGATGTCGTGAGCGACGAGCTTCGGCCAACCCTCGATCGCTTCTATCGCGGGTCTGACCGGAACGCCGGCGATCGCATCAAGCTCTTCAAGCTCATCTGGGAGGCCGTCGGCTCCGAGTTCGCCGGTCGCCACGCCCTCTACGAACGCAACTACTCGGGCAACTTCGAGCAGATGCGTCTGGACGCACTCACGTTCGCCCAGCGCTTGGGCTCGGCCCGGGACATGGAAGCCCTGGTCGACGAGTGTCTGGCCGACTACGACACCGAGGGCTGGGTGGACGACACCTGGCGGTGAGGCTCCGATGGTGCGGTGAGGCGACCGGGCCCCTCACGTTCGGCCGCTCATGTTCGGCCGCTGACGTTCGGCCGAAAGGACCAAAGAATTCCGCCGGAGAACGCCATCTTTCGAAGGCAGTCGGAGTGGGGCAGTGATCGCGATGCGCTCTTCTGCCGCGCCCCCACGCCGCAAACAGGCCAAGACCAGTCAATGGCTATCACCAGAGCGCGTCTCGTTGGCCGTTCTGGCGGTCCACCACGGGCAGTGCCCTCTAGGCTCCCCTGCGATGCGCGACGAAAGACCGTACGGGCCCCGATCAGGCCCACCGGTCGAACCCCGAGACGGGTTCTGAGCTGCCTCGGATCCAGTGAGCACCTCCCGCCAACTTGACGGTTTGAGCAGGGTTTCACGAGAGGAAATTGCCTGCATGATCGGCGTTTGTTGTGTAGTACCGGCCTGGCGGTCACAACGTTGCAGAGTTGAGAACTTCGCCACAGAACAGGGCCCCGAGAGGGGAAGTGCAGTGTTACGCCACTACGTTTTGGTGAGGCACGTCGGCGGATCGGGCAGGGGACCACTGCTCGGTGGCGGGACCATAGCCACCGGTCGCGCGAGCAGGAGCGCACTCGTCGCGCCGGACATCGGGACGACGGGCGGGAGAACTGTGGAACGGTCGACAGGGCGGTCGCGGTGACGGATCGGGGCACGACGGCGTTCTCGGCGACGAGACGGGCAGACGACGACGGCGTCGACGTCCGGGGCGAGGGCACGGCGAAACGGGCGACCCGTTTCGCTCAGAACTTCGAGAGGATCCTCGACAGTGTCGCCGCCGTGATCAAAGGCAAGCACCACGCCATCCGCATGGCACTTACTTGTCTGTTCGCCGAGGGACACCTTCTGATCGAGGACGTACCCGGCACGGGCAAGACCACAATGGCCAAGGCGATGGCCTTGTCCATCGACGGCACGTGGCAGCGGATCCAGTTCACTCCAGACCTGTTGCCCACCGACGTCACCGGCGTACAGATCTTCAACCGTCAGTCGAACCAGTTCGATTTCCACCCCGGTGGCGTGTTCGCCAACATCGTGGTGGCAGACGAAATCAACCGCGCCTCGCCGAAAACGCAGTCGGCCCTGCTCGAGGTCATGGAAGAACACCAGGTCACGGTGGACTCGACCCCCTACCTGGTGCCTCGTCCGTTCATTGTCGTCGCCACCCAGAACCCCATCGAGCACGAGGGCACGTACAACCTGCCCGAGGCCCAGATCGACCGGTTCATGATGCGGATGTCCATCGGTTATCCGGACCCCGAGGACGAGGTCCAGATCATCGCCAATGACACCACCGGTCAGCGGATCGATGACGTCACAGCCGTTGTATCGGCTGCCGAAGTAAGGCGCATGATTGCCCTCACCGATCGGATCTTCATCGCGCCAAAGCTGCAGCAGTACATCGTCCAGGTCACCACGGCTACCCGTCAGCTGCCTGAGCTCCGGTTGGGTGTCAGCCCCAGAGGAACGCTCGCCATGGCCCGTTGCACACGCGCCTACGCGGCCGCCAATGGGCGCCATTTCGTGACCGCGGACGACATTAAAGAGCTCGCACCACTCGTGCTGCCCCATCGCATGATCCTCACCCCCGAGGCCGAACTGCAGGGCTATCGCCAGGTCGACCTCCTCGAAGGGGTCCTCAACAGCGTTCCCGTCCCGCAGGAGCGCATCGAGGTCTGAATGCTCACCAGGTACGGGCGCCAGTTCGCAATATTCGCCGGCGGCCTGCTGCTCGTCGGTTGGTTGGCGGGCTACATGCCGCTCGTCATGGTGGGTGCGGCCTGCTCGACCGTGCTGACCATTGCGGCGCTTTGGATGCTGTCCCGTCCTCGCCTGTCTGCTGAGCGTGAGATCCGGCCGAACCGCGTGGTCGAGGGCCATCCGGCGACCGGTGTGCTCACCGTGACCAATCGGTCACGTCGGCGCTCGCCGGGCATGGTGGTGCTCGAGCACTTCGGGGACGCCGTCGTACCGGTCACGATCCCGTCGCTGCCCCGCGGCGGTTCCCATGCCCGGCCCTATCGGCTCCCCACCGACCACCGAGGCGTGTTCCAGGTCGGTCCGCTGACCGTCAGCCGTTCCGATCCGTTCCAGTTGATGCGGGTCGGCCAGCAGCAGCGGACGCATGAGACCCTTTGGGTCCATCCGGCCACGCAGGACGTCACGCCCTTCCCCAACGGCCGCACCCGTGACCTGGAAGGACCGACGTCCGGTGAGGCGCCGCAAGGTGGCATCGCCTTTCACACCCTGCGCGAGTACGTGATGGGCGACGACCTGCGACTCATCCACTGGAAATCCTCGGCCAAGACCGGGGATCTCATGGTGCGGCACAACGTCGACACCTTCCAGCCCCGGTCGCTGGTCGTATTCGACGTGCACGACAAGGTGTACACCGATGAGGGCTTCGAACATGCCGTTCGGGTGGTCGCCTCGCTGCTCGTGGCCTCCATCCGAAATCACTTTCCTATCCGGTTGCGGACCACGTCGGGCCTGGTCATGGGGTCGGAGACCGGTGAGCGACTCGAACGCTTCCTCGACCAGCTGGCAGCGCTGCAGCCGGAGCCGGAGGCGAGCCTGGCATCGATCTCCCGACAGGTGGCGTCCGAGCGTGGCGGCTTCTCGCTGGCGGTCATCACCGGCCAGGCGACCGCGACCGACCTGAGCGTCATCGGGCCGCTCCGAGGACGGTTCCAGAACATCACCATCGGGCGCGTGGGCGTCAGAGGCCGCGGCTCGGTGCACGAGCTGCCCGGCGCCGTCCTGATCAACGCCGCCACCAGCGTCGAGTTCGCGCAAGCCTGGAACCGGAGGGTCCGGCGTTGAGGCGGCTGTTGCTGGTCGAGCTGGTGGCTGTGGCCACGCTGTCCGCGGTCGCGGCCATC
>JAXDQG010000129.1:0-5869 GCA_034667945.1 Acidimicrobiia bacterium
GAGGCGACGAGAACGCGGAGCGTTCCGTCACCGCAGAAACCGCTATGAGGCGGGAAGCGCGCCGGTTTCGCCCCGGCTAGCCGGGGAAATGCGCCGGCCGGCACCCCACGTGATCGATTTGGCGCGACGCGGCGAAAAGACCCGCCCGCCGTAAAACGATTCAATCATCGTTCGATTAGCGTCGTCGATTAGGGTAAGCGGTTGGCCCTCGCTCCTGGACGACCGAAGGAGCCGGCGCTTTCCCGACGAGCAGCGGTGGCGTCCGCGTTGGACATCATCGACCGGGAAGGGTTGGGCGCCCTGAACATCCGGTCCCTGGCCGCGGCGCTGGGTGTGAACTCGGCGTCGTTGTACCACCACTTCCAGAGCAAGGACGAGATCCTCGTCGGGGTCGCCCGGACCGTGCTGCGCGACGTCACGGTGCAAGACAGGCCCGGTGAGCCGTGGCAGACCCAGATGGTCTCGACGCTGTGTTGCGCCGCGCGTTGGTGGCCCACCCCAACGCGGTTGCGCTCATCCTGCAGCTGCATCCGCGTTCCTTCGCCCCGGAGCCCTACGACGCCATGATCGACATCCTCGACCGCAACGGCGTACCTCCGGGGCTGACGCTCACCGTGCTCGACGCCTGCGACGGTCTCGTGTTCGGCTGGGCCCTCCATTCGGCGTACGCGGCGTCGGTCAGCCTTGGCCGGCTCACGGCACGGCGGGGGCAGCGACTGGCCCGACTCTACGAACAGAGCCACCACGACGACGAGGCCCGCTTCGAGATGGCCTGCGACGCGCTGGTCCAGGGGTTCTCGGCCGAGATCAGTGCTTCCTCGCCACGTTGCGGGCCGCAACGGCCAGCAGCCTGCAACGGACGCTGAAGAGGAACGGGCCTTCTGGGACGCCTCGAAACTGGCGTGGACGATGCAAAGCATGTCGACATCTCGGGCGAGACTCCTAACTGCGCCGAAACCAGTCGAACGTCGCACTGCGGGTAAGACTGCCGGTCAACGCCATTCAGCGGACGCAGCCCGCGCCGCCACTGGTCCATATTTGGGTGGTGCCGTGTGTCGGCCACCGATTAAGCCTCGATTCACCGATGTGGTGACGCGCTGAGGCGGGGCGTATCCGCGAAAAGTGCCTCCCAGCAGGCGACGATGACGGTTCTCACGCCAGTCACGTTGCCGAGCAGGGAGGCACTTCCGGTGAAGTCAGTATCGCGTCCGATCGACCGTGTTGAGGCGACCTTCGACGATGAGTCGTTGGTGGCCGACGCCGGGTTGATCGTGCCGGCCACGCTGATGGTCCGGCTCGGGCTCGAGGCGTTGGTCAACGACAGGGTCCGGCTCGCCGGTCGGGTCGGCGGCGCCCGGCCGGGCCGGAAGGTGTTGACGTTGATCGCGTCGATCCTGGTCGGCGGCAGCCACATCGATCACGCCAAGCGTCTCCGTGCCGGCGCGACGGAGAGAGTGCTGCCCTTCGGGGTGATGGCCCCCTCGACGTTGGGCACGTTCTTGCGGGCCTTCACCTTCGGACACGTCCGCCAGCTCGACGCCGTGATCGCCGAGACGATCCGCCGGGCCTGGTCGGCGGGTGCCGGGCCAGGCGCGAAGGCGATGACGATCGATGTGGACTCCACGATCTGTCAGGTCCACGGCAAGCAGAAGCACGGTGCCGCGTACGGCTACACGGGCGTGCTCGGCTACCACCCGCTGCTGGCCACCCGGGCCGACACCGGCGAGGTCCTGCACGCCCGGCTGCGCAAGGGATCGTCCCAACGTGGAGCGAAGCGCTTCGCTGAGGAGCTCATCGCCCGGGTCCGCCGTGCCGGCGCCACCGGCGCGCTGACCGTGCGAGCCGACGCCGGGTTCTGGAACTACGCGCTGCTTGACACGCTGACCCGCCTGGGAGTGCGGTGGTCGGTCACGGTGCGCATCAACGCCAGCATCCGCAAGGCGGTCGAGGCCATCGACGACTCCGCGTGGAGGACCATCGCCTACCCCGACGGCGGCCACGCCCAGGTCGCCGAGTGCGTCTATGTGACCGGCAGCGGGAGCCGTCGACGCGAACTGCGACTGGTCGTGCGCCGCACTCGCCTCACCGAAGCCGCGCAACGAAGGCTGTGGCCCGACTGGCGACACCACGCGTTCATCACCACCGTGGAGTCGCCCACGGTCGAAGTCGACCAGTTCCACCGCGATCACGCCACGGTCGAGCTCGCCATCCGCGACCTGAAGGAGGGCGCCGGTCTCGAGCACTGCCCATCGGGGCGGTTCTTCGCCAACGCCGCCTGGCTAGGTTGCGCCGTGCTCGCCCACAACCTGATCCGCTGGACCGCCCGCCTCGGCGACGTGCACCCCGCCGAGCAGCTCACCGTCGCGCGCACCGTCCGCGCTCGGTTCCTCCAGCTGCCCGGCCGGCTCGTCAACCGCAGCCGCCAGTGGGTGCTGCGGCTCCCGGCCCGATGGCCATGGCAAAACGAGTTCAACACCGCGCTCGACCGGATCCGCTCCCTGCCGCTGCTGAGCTGACCGGCCAGCCCGGACTGGCGCGGCCGCAGACGACCACGCGCTGACAGCCCATCACCGCCAGCACCCCCACTTCGACGCGGCCACACAGCCACCGAACCCCAGCCACAGCCAACCCGCGGCACCAGCCCACCTGCCACGCCACTCACAGACGCGCGATCGGTGGATCGAGGCGAAATCATGCGGTTGCGTAGGACGCTGAGCCGACGCGGCTGGGCGACCGCCGTCTACGCGGACTTGCTGCGCGCGTGGCAGGACGCGTACCCGCGGGCTGGAGGTCCCTGGTCGGCCAACGTCGATCCGTCCTCGGATGCCTCCCAGTCGCCTCGACCGGTCGTCGGCTTGGCCAACGGACCTGAGCTCCTTCGGCCGAGGATGGACTTCCACAGTGCCGTCGTCGAGGAACGCCACATCGACGCAGTCCGACTCCGCCGGATCGAGGTCCTTCGCGATGCTGTGGGGGCCGACGCCTCTACCCTGCTCGGCGCCGTCACGAGCCACGTCCGCCCGGACGGATTACCGACTCCGGAGTTCCTGGCATCAATCATCGAGCCGTCGCCGCTGCCGGACTTCCGGGATTACGTGGTGCACCGGGTCGGCGGTCCCAGCACCTCGGTCGAGTTGAGCATCTGGAGCATGTCGGAGCAGATCCGCAGCACTCCGCCCGACGACGGTGTGCCCCGGCGGCGTGTCGCAACGACAGCTGTGCCGGACCGTTTCGTGATGGCGAGTGCGCGCATGGATCTGAGCGCTCATCTGGAGTTGTCCGACACCACGCTTTCGGCGCCCTGACTCCCATCGCCGCCCCGAGCACCGACGGCGTCATCGGGCTCCGCTGGGGCGGATGACTCGTTCGGGTGAGCGCCATCGCGCCGATGGGACCTCGGAGCGGCCCGCCGCTTTGTCGGCGGCGACATCTACGCGATCCCGTGATGCAGTGCGGCGCGGCCGATGGCACTTTTCACGTGCCGCTCAGGAGAGGGGAGGGGCAATCGCGGGCGTGTGTGCTTTTGAGTGCTGCGCTGAGTGTGGCGAGCTCATCGGGGCCGAGAAGCGCATCACCGCGCGCCCGCTATCGGATCACGTCGGTGGTGACGAGCGAGTCTTCTGCTCGGAGGAGTGCACGATGCAGCAGCTTCTGAAGCCATATCACGAGGTGTATCCCTAGCGACAGGCTGTATCCCAGGAACGGGCAACGAAGAGCAAGGAGGGGTCCACATGATGGAAGTTGACACTCGTCGTCCACGGCTGGAGCTGGGCGACCATGTGTGTGCGTTCTATTGCGGAGTGGCCGAACGAGATCAGGTTTTGCTTCCCTTCTTGCAGGCAGGTCTTCTCGACGACGCCAGATGTATCTGTGTCGTGCATGAGACGACACCAACCGAGGTTCTGGAAGCACTAGGCGGCAGTGTCGATGTGGCCGCGCGGCTCGAGTCGCAGCAGTTGACAGTGATCCCTTCGACCGAGGCCTATCTGCGAGGTGGTTACTTCTCGGCGGCAGAGATGCTCGAGTTCTACGAGGACTACGTGCGGACTGCCACCGAGCAGGGGGCCACGGCACGAATCACCGGCGAAGGCGCCTTCGCACTCGGCGGGGCTCCCGGTGTCGAAGAGTTGATGGACTACGAATCCGAGCTGAACCGCTTCGTCGGTCAATACCCACAGATCATTCTGTGCCTCTATGACCTGCACCTGTTCGGCGGACGAATGATGGTCGACATGCTCAAGACGCACCCGAAGCTGATGCTTGGCGGCATGTTGATCGAAAACCCGCATTACCTCCCGCCCGACGAGTATCGAGCAGCGCGCCTCAGCCTGTAGCCACCGTTCTCCCGCCGACGCCGTATACGGCGCATCCCGGGCGTTTGGTGCGCGATCATCCACCGATGGGACGACTCGATGGCAAGGTGGCGCTGATCACCGGAGGGGCACGCGGACAGGGCGCTGCGGAAGCACAATTGTTCCGTTCGGAAGGTGCCCGGGTGTACATCACCGACGTGCTTGCGGACGAAGGCGCGAAAGTGGCCGCCGACATCGGCGCCACGTTCCTCACCCACGATGTGACGGCCGAGTCCGAGTGGACTGGAGTGGTCGATCGGATCCTCGCCGAGTCCGGGCGGATCGATGTACTCGTCAACAACGCCGGCATCTTCAGGGTGGTGCCGATGACAGAGACCTCGGTCGATCTCTGGCATCAGGTCATGGACATCAACGCGATGGGCGTCTTCCTCGGGATGCGCTCGGTGGCCCCGGTCATGAAGGCGCAGAGCTCCGGGTCGATCGTGAACATCAGCTCCATCGCCGGATTGCGAGGGTCGGGCGTCGCGTTCGCGTACGGCGCGTCGAAGTGGGCCGTTCGCGGGATGACCAAGTCGGCGGCGCAGGAGCTGGCGGGTCATGGCATCCGGGTCAACTCGGTGCATCCGGGCATCGTCGACACCCAGATGATCACCGAGTTCGGACCAAACTGGCGAGAAGCCCTACTGCCTCGGATCCCCCAAGGTCGGGTCGCCTCCGCTGACGACGTCGCCAAGCTCGTGCTCTACCTGGCGTCGGACGAGAGTGAGTACTCCAACGGCTGCGAGTTCGTCGTGGACGGCGCCTTCACCGCCTGACGCGCCGAGGGAGATCACGAATCGCAGGCACGCGGTGCGGGCTCTTCAGGGTCACGAAGCGCCCAACTCAGGCCGCCCGATCGTCCACTTCCCGACCATCGTCAGCCCCGGCCGGTAGACGTCTGGCGCATCTTTCCCAAGCGAGCGTTTGGATGCTGACGCGGTTTGGGTATGGGGCCCTCGGTGCTGTGCTGTCGCGGCCGACCGACGCTATTGACGTGCTCGGCGGCCGCGCATTCGCGGGGTCCCCGTGCGGGGGAAGCGCCTGCTCGGCGTGGGATGCTGCGGATGGCGACAACGCTGGCGGTCGGACCCCTCGCTGCTCTGGTGATCGTGCTCGTAATGGCGATGGGGCGGGCCGGGGCGGCCGACCTTCCCGGGGCGCCGGCGCCCGTTGGCCCGGTCGCGTCGCCGGTTGGCCAGTCTGGCGCCCAGGGCGGACCATCGAACCAGGTCAGCACCGTTCTTCCCGCTGTGACCGCCCCAGCGACACCGGCTGTCGCTGCTCCTGCACCAGCGCCGGTTGTACCAGCACCCGCCCCGGCCGACACCAAGCCCGTCACCACGGTCGTCGCACCGATCGTCGAGCCCGTCACCAAGCCCGTCACCACGGTGGTCGCTCCGATCGTCGAGCCCGTCACCAAGCCCGTCACCACGGTGGTCGCACCGATCGTCGAGCCCGTCACCAAGCCCGTCACCACGGTCGTCGCTCCGATCGTCGAGCCCGTCACCAAGCCCGTC
>JAXDQG010000130.1:0-3020 GCA_034667945.1 Acidimicrobiia bacterium
GGCCCGGCTCCCATCCGACACCCAGGAACTTGTCGTCGGACTTCGAGGCGAACTGGGCGCAGATGTCGGCTTGGTCGTCGGCCATGACGTTGACGCAGAAACAGCCGGCCTTCTCGATGGCGGGCCAGGAGTTCGACGACTTGGCCGGTAGGAAGGCGACCAGCGGCGGCTCCAAGGACACCGAGGTGAACGAGCCGATGGCCAGACCGACCGGCTTCTCGCCATCCATGGCAGTCACCACGGTCACGCCCGTCGGGAAGGCGCCGAGCACCTTGCGAAAGTGGATCGGATCATGAGCAGGCGGTCTGGCAGACATCTCGGCGGACATTAGTCCGTACCCTCCCGCCCGGCTTCCGGACGTTGCCAAGCCCGCTGGCATTCCGTCAGTCGAGCGAGCGGGGGGCCAGCACCACGGTCAATCCCTCGTGCGCGGCGAAGATCTCCATCGTCCGGCAACCCTTGGCCACCCGGGCCTCGGCGGCCAATCCATCGACGAAATCGTCGGAGTGGGATGGGTCGTGGTGGAACAACGCCAGCATGCCCACATCGGCCTCGACCGCCACGTGCACGGCGTACTCGACGGTGGAGTGGCCCCAGTCGCGCTTGGTGCGAAACTCGTCCGCGGTGTACTGCGCGTCGTGAATGAGCAGGTCGACCCCGTCGGCCAGGTCGAGCACCTCGTTCGCGATCGACAGGCTGCCGTCCACCGGCTGCTGGTGGTCAGGGATGAAGGCCAGCGAACGGCCCTTCCAGTCCAGCCTGAAGCCCAGCGTGGGGCCGAGATGCGGCACGGGCGCGGCGGTCACCGTGACATCGCCCACCGTGAAGGAGCACTTCGACACCTCGGTGAAAGAGAACTCGCCGCGTAGGTCGGCCAGGCACACCGGGAAGTAGGGCGGACACATGCTCTGGTTGAAGGCCTGCGCCAACGTCATCCCGCAGTTGGGCGCCGCGGAGTACACGTCGATGCGACTACCGGGGCGCAGCGCAGGACCGAAGAACGGCAGGCCCTGCACGTGGTCCCAGTGAAGATGCGAAACCAGGGCAACGGCGCACAGCGGCTTGTCCGGCGGGATCGTCTCGCCGTAGTACCGCAGGCCGGTACCCAGGTCGAGCACGATCGGGGGCGACTGTGGGGCCTCTACGACGATGCACGACGTGTTCCCGCCGTAGCGCGCCATGGCGTCGCTGGAACAAGGTGTCGACCCCCGCACGCCGTAGAACGTGATGTTCACGGTCGACCCCCCGAGGTCATACGTCCGACCGTACACGGTCACGATTCGAGCCGGAGGTCGCTGTGACCAGGATCACCGACCCGTTGCTTGACAGTAGTGTTCTCAGCCATGAGCGCTCCCGTGCTGCCTGACGGTCTGGTGGCCGTCGTGAAGCGCGACTGCCCGACGTGCGAGCTGGTCGCCCCCGTACTCGGTCAACTGGCGGCATCCGGTTCTCCGCTAACGGTGTACACCCAGGATGACCCCTCGTTCCCGGAAAACCTCGCATCCGTGGACGACACCGACCTCTCGGTGAGCTATCACCACAACATCGAGACCGTCCCCACCCTCCTCGTCGTGCGAGACGGCAAGGAAGTCGACCGTACGGAGGGATGGTCTCGCGCCCATTGGGAACGCCTCACTGGGACGTCCGGCCTGGGTGATGGCCTGCCCGACATGCGTCCGGGGTGCGGCTCGCTCGCAGTCGACCCGAGCTATGCGGACATGCTGCGGGTCCGCTTCGAAGGTGGTCGGCTGCACGCCCGTCGACTCGAGCTGGCCCTGCTCGAAGACGAGATGGAGGCGTTGTACGACCGCGGCTGGTCGGACGGGCTGCCGGTGGTTCCTCCGACCGAGGGGCGCGTCCTGCAGATGCTGGAGGGGACGACCCGTCATCCCCAAGAAACGGTGGCCGTGATCCCTCCCAGCCTGGTGGAGGCAACGGTCGAGAAGATCGCCATCAACGCCGTGCTGGCCGGATGCAAACCCGAGTACCTGCCGTTCGTGCTGGCCACGGTGGAGGCCGCCTGCACGGACCACTTCAACATCCATGGACTGCTCTGCACCACGTTCTTCAGCGGTCCGGTGATCGTGGCCAACGGTCCGCTCAGCCGGCGCGTAGGGATGAACAGCGGCAACAATGTGCTCGGGCAGGGCAACCGGGCCAATGCCACGATAGGGCGTGCGCTGCAGCTGGTCATCCGCAATGTGGGTGGCGGTCATCCCGGCCGCGACGGCATCGACCGGGCGGCCTTCGGCAACCCCGGGAAGTACACGTTCTGCTTCGCCGAGAACGAGCTGGGCCTGCCCGAGGGGTGGCGCCCGCTGTCGGAGGAAGCCGGGCAGGAGCCGGGGGCGGACTCGGTGACGTTGT
Source organism: Acidimicrobiia bacterium (assembly GCA_034667945.1). Classification (GTDB taxonomy): domain Bacteria; phylum Actinomycetota; class Acidimicrobiia; order Acidimicrobiales; family CAIXPF01; genus JAXDQG01. The sequence goes on from JAXDQG010000130.1 coordinate 2,368, forward strand.
TCGCAGGCCACGGCACGTCGGGTGTGGTGGACCAGCTGTCCCGTACGGCGAACGATCTGATCAAGACCTTTGCCAACCGGGTGAGGGCGTCGGTCGACCCGTTCTTCGCCCGCCGGCTCGACAACCTGATGCTGGTCATCGGGCCCGAGCACGCCAGGGTTTTCAGCGGCGATGGCTGGGACAAAGCCCGGGTGCGGGCCGAGCTCAACCAGCTGATCTTCGGCGACTCACCCCGAGGCGTGCCCGAGCCCCGCTGGGACTCACCCGCCATCGTCTACGCCGGCGGAGACGCCGGAATGTTCTCTGCACTCATCGAAGGGTGGGTGTCCGGACCGACAGGTAGCCAGATGACCAACTGGAAGGTGGGCGTATGACCGCGCAGCCGACCGCGGCACCGAGGGTGGTGCTCGACCCCACGAACGAGCAGGCGCCGGCCAAGCGGGAGGTGAACGCCCGGCCCGCGTCGCTCGACGGCATGACCGTGGGATTGCTCGACATCTCGAAGCCGAGGGGCAACATCTTCCTCGATCGGCTCGAGCAGTTGCTGGTGGACCGGGGGCTTCAGGTGAAGCGCTACCGGAAGCCCACCTTCACCAAGCCGGCTCCCGCTGATCTGCGCTACGAGATCTCCCAGGAATGTCAGGTGGTGATCG
>JAXDQG010000131.1:0-3605 GCA_034667945.1 Acidimicrobiia bacterium
CCAATGCTGGCGCCAGGCGAAGACCCGCGACCGCGAGACCCGTGCCGAGCTTGATGGAGTGCGTTCGCTGCGCGGCCAAGGCGAGCACCACGAACGGGTTCTCGAAGAGCATCTGTGAGTCCGGCGCCCAACAGAAGTCATACCCCAGTTCCTCAGCGCGCACGACGAGGTCGACATCGTTCAGCGACGGCACCAGCATCCCGAACTGCATGGCCGAAGTCTCGCGTGATGGGTTCAGCAGCGCATTCGATCGCGGGCGCGCCCCTTCACCGTCAACTCAACCCGAGCTTGGGGCGCACCCAGCGCCCGATGGACGCGATCGTCTGGTCGGCTTCGGGACACCGGCCAGCCTGGAAGGTGAACACGTGCTGCATGCCATGCACGATGTCCAGGGTCGCATCGACCCCGGCGCCCTCGGCACGGGCCGCCATCCGGTCGGCGTTGTCCTGCAATCCTTCCCAGCTGCCAGCGGTGAGGAAGATCGGCGGCATGCCGGCCATGTCGGCGTGCAGTGGGTTGGCCAGCGGATTGGTCTTCGAGCCCGACTCCCCGAGGAACATCTCGGTCATTCCCTCGCCGAGGCCGGGACGCACCAGCGTGTCGGTGGCTGCGTTTGTCTTCAGCGTCTCCCCCTTGGCCTCCATGTCGTACCAGGGTGAGATGGCGACGATGGCGGCCGGCAGGGGCAGGCCGTCATCGCGCAACTTGAGGGGCAGCGACGTGGCCAGGTTGCCTCCGGCAGAGTCGCCGCAGGTGAAGATGTGCTCCGGCGCATAACCCTGGTCGAGAAGCCACTTGTAGGCGACGACGGCATCTTCGAGCTGCGCCGGAAAATGATGCTCTGGTGCACGCCGGTACTCGATGACCAATCCCCGCACACCGGCCGCCTTGGCCAGGTGGGCGGCCATCTTCCTGTGGCTGCTGGCAGTGTTGGTCACAAAGCCGCCCCCGTGGAAGAACAGCATGACGCGGTCGTCGGCCGCGCCGACGGGAAGGCACCACAGGGACGGAATGCCACCCGCGTCGACCTCCTCATAGCAAACCTGCGTCGGCTCGGCGGCCAGCTCGTGGAACCCCTCGAACATCTCTCTGATCTGGTTCAACTCGAGCGGTGGATCGGCTGTCAACCGATCGCCGAAGGCACGGAACAACTCGCGCTGGACCTCCGACTGCGGGCTGGGCGCGCTATCGGTGCTGGGCGCAGTTTCGGTGCTCGCCATCTCGTTCCCCCAAACACTTGGTGCGGCTACGACGTCGTCCACCGCCCGAGCGCCCGAAACTACCATCGCGTGCCACGATGCCTCATCGGCACGAGGGATCGCGACGATGACTCCCAGCTACCAGATCCTTCTCAGCGGCAGACCCCTGCAGCCTGGTCCCAGGGGCAGGGCTTCGACGCTCCCGACAACTCGATGATGGCGCCTTCCTGGATCCACGCCTGCTTCAGGTAGTCGTAGCGGGAGATGTCGGTTCCCTCGACGTAATAGGGGTCCTTGTTGCCGGACATGTTGAAGCGGATCCCGTTCAGGAGCATGGGATGCACCATGTCCATCGACCGCACGGCGATGACGAGGTTGACGCGAGTGAGTCCGCCGTCGAGTTGGCTGGCGATCTTCAGGGCTTGGTCGGTCCCCCAGGCATGGAAGTAGCCGAGCCCGAATTGGCCGGACGCCTTGTAGTCGATGCCCTTCGAGGTGAGGAACTGTCGGGCCCACACGATGTAGGGATCATTGTCGAACAGCGGCGAGGCGATGTCTTTCTGGCCACCGCCGAAGATCCACCAGCCCTGCGACGCCGAACCGTCGCCGCCCACCTTCTCCTTGCCGACCGTGGAGGATGCCTTACAAACCGACGGCATGAAGAGGTATTTGACCGCCTCTTTCATGCCGTTCTCGGCGACCTCACGGATGGTCAGGGTGCACGAGATACCGGCAGTCATGGCGATGAACACCTCCGGCCTGGCTGCCGCCAGCGTCGTCATCGGGTCCTTGACCGTGGGAGCCGTCGGCTCGATCGTTTCGGTGACGTATTTGATCTTGTCCCGCTGCGGAAATTGTGCCAAGAACGCCTTGAAGCCGCCGTCGTACGATTTGCCAAAGTCGTTGTTCATCTGCAGCGCCGCCACGGTCACCTTGCCATCATCAGCGGTGAGCTCCGTGAGACGCCGCTCGATGAACGCCCCCCACATCACGGCTTCCGTGTTGTACGCGAGCAGGGCGCCGGTGGTCCAGGGATGATTGACCGGGTCGCCCCAGGCCGGATGACCGCTCTGGGCAAACGGTTGGGGCACGCAGCGGCCGTTGAGCTTGTCATAGGTCTTCATGATGCTTGGCGAGCCGTGCGTGATCGCGGCGAAGACCTTTTCAGAGTCGAGCAGCTCGTCGGTGAGCGGAATCGTCCGAGCCGGGTCGTAGCCGTCGTCACGCATGACGAACTTGACACGGCGGGTCTTACCGGTGGAGTCGGGATAGACGGTACTGGGGTCATCGAAGAGGAGCTGGAGGACCTTTCCGATGTTGCCGGAGTCGGCCAACGTTCCCGATTGGGCCGTGGTGTGGCCGATCTTGATGTCCGTATTGGTCAGCCCCTCGGTGTTGCTCCATCCTGCCGGGCACTTCGTCAGGTCCATGGTGAACCCGTCGGGTCCGGTCACAGACTTCCCGTCAGCGGAGATCCCCCACTTGTTGTCCTTGATCTTCTTGATGATCGCGGCTCTCTGGTCCGCCCACTGCGACTCGAGCTCGGCCATGGTCTTCGCCGGCGGTGCCGTGGTTGCGGACGCGGAGCTCGTCCCGCCATTGAGCTGCTGATCAACGCCTTGGCGAACGTTCTGGTCGACGGTATTCGCCGTCGACCCGCCGCCGTCACTGCTGCCGCAGCCGGCCGCGACGACAGCCATGGCAAGCACAGACGCCAAAAAGAGCGCGCGCTTGGACCGCTTCACGTCCACAGCTCCCCCAGTTCATATTGACGGACGTCCCCCCGGACGTCTGGCCGACCACGATGGTTTCCTGAGCCCTCGCAGCCGGAGGAGACCTTACCTCAATCTGGTGAGAAGGTTTACGGCGTGCCAAAAAGCCAGACGGTGCCTTCTTGCCAGGAGCGATGGCGTCCTGCTGCATCTCGTGCGTCGTCGACCGGTTGAATCTGCTCGAGGTCTGGCTCGATGCGGGCGCATCGCGTCCGGAAGGACTCGAGGTGGCCGATTGCGGCGGTTATCCGGCCCTCAGACGCAAGCTGCTCCTTCAGAAGTACACGGGACTGCAGCCGGACCATGAGTTGGCGGTCGGTCCTCCGCGCTTGTTGTCATCAGCGCAGCTCACCGTTCCGGTCACGGTGTTGGCCGACACGGTGTTGTTGCGCGGCACGGCCGACGAGGACGCTTCGTCGTTTCCAATGAGGAGAATGCCGTAGAAGGAGGACGCAGTGTTAAGCGAAATTGTGTTCGACGAAGTCGTCAAGCCACCGGCCGCCGTGTCCCGACAAAGGAAGATGGCCGCAGGGTGGGAACCCGAAGGCCCGGTGGAGCAGGAAGGGATCCACGGTTGACCCCCACCGGCGGAGGTATGGCTGAAGTCGTTGCCCGTGACCGTCCAATTCGATCC
>JAXDQG010000132.1:0-10994 GCA_034667945.1 Acidimicrobiia bacterium
CGGCTGACCGGCTCGAGGAGCACCGGGCTCGCCTTGGCGCAGGCTTCCCGGAACCCGAGACGGCCGGCGATCTTGAAGCTCATCTCGTCGGAGTCGACGGAGTGGTACTTCCCATCGAAGACAGTGACCCCCACGTCGACCACCGGGAATCCCAGCGCACCGGACTCGTGCATGGTCTCCATGACGCCCTTCTCCACCGCCGGGATGAACTGGCGGGGGATGGCGCCTCCGACGATGGCGTCGACGAAGTCGAACCCTTCACCGCGTGCCTTGGGGGCCACCCGGAGGAAGCACACCCCGAACTGCCCCCGGCCGCCTGACTGCTTCTTGTGCTTGCCCTCGGCCTCGGCGGAGGCGGTGATGGTCTCGCGGTAGGCGACCTTCACGTCGTCGGTGTCGACCCCCACGCCGAACTTGCGCTGCAGTCGATCGATGGCCGTGCGCACGTGGGTCTCGCCTTGGCCCCAGAGAATCGTCTGACGGGTCTCGTCATTGCGCTCGAGCCGGAGCGACGGATCTTCGTCGAGCAGTCGGCCGACGGAGTTGGAGAGCTTGTCCTCATCGGCCTGGGTCTTGGCCTTGATGGCCACCGGCAACGTGGGGGGAGGCACCAGGATCGGCGGGACGATGACCGGCTTGCCCTTGGGGGCCAGCGTGTCGTTGGTGTGGACATCGTTGAGCTTGGCCACCGCCACCAGGTCACCGGTGCTCGCCTCGGTCGCGGGCGTCTGCTCGGCGCCCTTGAGCGACAGCAGGGAGTGCAGTCGCACATCGCCGCCGGTGCGGGTGTCGACCAGGTGGTCATCGGCGCGGACGGTGCCCGACAGCACCTTGATCAGCGACAGCTGACCGACATGGCGGTCGGCGACCGACTTGAACACGAAGGCCAGGGGATCGCCGCCCCCATCCGGGGACACGTCGATCTCCTCACCCCCGGCGATCACGGGGAAGGTGCCGCGGTCGAGCGGGGAGGGGCCTTCGTCGACGATGAGGTCGAGCAGGCGGTCGACCCCGATGCCCGTGGTGGCCGAACCGCACACGACCGGGAACACGCTGGCGGCCGACACGCCCGAGCCGAGGGCCTTGGCGAGCTGCTCGACTGACGGGACCTCGCCATCGAGGTACTTCTCGAGCAGGTCGTCGTCGGTGGTGACGATGCCCTCCACCAGGTGCTCGTGCACCTGGGCTTCGTGGTCGGCCAACTCGGCGGGAATCGGGCCGGCGCTGGCCTCGCCGCTGTCGTAGGTGTACGCCTCATCGGTGAGCAGGTCGGCCACGCCCCGGAAGTCCGCCTCGGAACCCAACGGCAGCTGCAGCGGAGCGACACCGGAACCGAACCGATCCTGCAGAGCTGCGAGCGACGCGTCGAAGTCGGCACGCTCCCGGTCGAGCTTGTTCATGAAGATCACCCGCGGGATGCCGATGTCGGCGGCCATCTTCCAGATGATCTCGGTCTGCACCTCGACACCGTCGACCGCGGAGATCACGAACACGGCCAGGTCGGCGACCCGCAACGCGGCGGAGACCTCGCCGATGAAGTCGGGAAAGCCTGGCGTGTCGAGCAGGTTGACCTTGTGGCCCTTCCACTCGAACTGCGCGAGGGCCATGCTCATGGAGAAGCCCTTTTCCTTCTCCTCGGGATCGTGATCCATGATCCCGCCGGCCCGGTTGATGGCGCCGGAGCGGAGCAACATGGCCTCGGCCAACGAGGTCTTGCCCGACCCACCATGACCGACCAGCACGACATTGCGGAGCTGCGATGGCGGAAACGCGTTCAAGGCTTCGAACCCCCCGGCGGTTCAGTGTGGTTGTGCCGTGGACACCCCCGTCCCGACACCTCACGTTTGCCTCGACACTACCTTGCGTCGCCCAGTTCGACTTGCTCGGAACGCGCCCGTCTCCAGCTGCAGAGATATGGTGCTCTAGCTGGTTGGACACACTTCACGTGCCTGTATGCGCGCCCAACGTGTTCATGAGGTTCGAGTCACTGCCCACTCGGCCGGCGAGCCCCGAGCAGCTGCCGAGCTCGGGCGTCCCCGACGCTGCAGACTGGCCGGGGTTCGCGGGAGCGGCAACGGGGCGTAGCCTGGCACGTCATGCCCGCCTCGTTGGACCCCGCCCTCGCCGGACTCCTCGACGTCCAAGCGGCGGACAACAACATCGAGGTGTTGCGGCGCCGGCTGGCCGGGCTGCCAGAGCGGGCGCGGCTACGGGCCGCGCAGGCCAGCATCGACGAAGCCGGCACCCGAGCGGCCGAGCTGGCCGTGCCCCGTCACGAGCTCGAGCGCCAGCAGAAGCGGCTCGAGGACGAAGTGGCGATGCTGCGGGCGAAGGCCGACGAGGCAGACGCCTCGCTGTATTCGGGGCGGGTGACCGCCGTTCGCGAGCTGCAGGCCCTGCAGGACGAGGTCACCTCGTTGCGGCGGCGGGCGTCCGAGCTGGAGGAGCGCGTGCTCGAACTGATGGTCGAGCTCGAGCCCATGTCCGAGGCCGCGTCCGAGCTGGACAGATCCCGCGAGGTGCTGGAGGCGGAGGCCCGAGCGGCCACCGTGGCCTTGGCCGAGGCGGAAGCCGCAGTTCAGAAGGAGCTCGACGAAGTGCTCGCCCAGCGTTCCGCCGCCGCCGAATCGGTCCAGGGCGAAGCTCTGGCCGACTACGAGCGGCTCCGGCCGGTCTACGGCGGGTCGGCCGTGGCCCGGCTCCTCGGAGGGCGCTGCGAGGGGTGTCCGCTGGCCATGCCGGCGATGGAGGTGGACCGCATCCGCCATCTGCCACCGGGCATGGCGATCTGTGACGAATGCGGTCGGCTCGTGCTGCACTGAGCCGCCGTCGGTTGCGCCGGCGGCAACCCGCTCGTTCGAGGGGCCCTGTGCCACCCGCCGCCGTAGCATGACCTGCCGTGTTGCTGTGGTTCGTCGGCCTGTCGCTCGCTGTCGTCTGGTCGGTGTTCCGGAGCCCCGCACTCGACTACCGAATGGTGGCCTTGGGATCGGTCCTGCCCCTGGTAGAGGTCGTCGCCGGCCGGCCCTTCGTGTTGCACACGCTGGTGGGGGCGGTGGGCGCGCTGGTGATCGTGATGCTGGCGACCCGTCGTCGGCGTCTCGCCCGGCGGCGCTGGCTGGGCCTTCCCATTGGGCTGTTCCTGCACCTCGCCCTCGACGGCGTCTGGTCTGACCGCCGGTTGTTCTGGTGGCCCTTCGGTGGCTGGTCGCTCCAGGGCGGCGCGCCCGAGAGCAGTCGCCCCCTTGGACTCATCATCCTGATGGAGCTGGCCGGCGCGGGCGCGCTCGTCTGGTGGTGGCGTCGCTGGTCGTTGAACGACCGGTCCCGGCGGTCCGAGTTCCTGCGGACCGGCCGCCTGGGGCGCGACCTCGACTGACCAGGCGCCCGGCGTTCGCAGGCTGCGTCGAAGAGTGCACGCCCTCGTCCGATCCGCGAGCGGCTCGGTTGCCGGGCACAGCGAGGGTTACGTTGCCCACCATGTTGATCGTCGTCCGCCACGGACGCACCGCCGCCAACGCCGCCGGTCTGCTGCAGGGCAGGATCGATCTCGACCTCGACGACCATGGAAAGGCCCAGGCGGCCGCCATTGCGCGGGCCCTTCGCACCGTCGATGCGGTGGTGACCAGCCCCTTGCGTCGGGCCCGGCAGACCGCTGACGCCTTCGGGCTGGCGGCCAAGGTTGACGAGCGTTGGATCGAGCTCGACTACGGCGAGTGGGACGAGGTTCCCGTCAAGGGTGTCCCCGCCGAGCAATGGACGGCGTGGCGTGCCGACCCGAACTTCGAGCCACCCGGGGGCGAAAGCCTGGTCACGCTGCAAGAGCGGGTCGAGGATGCCTGCCGGGAGCTGAGCGAGTACGCCGCCGACAGGGATATCGCCGTCGTCACCCATGTGTCGCCGATCAAAGCGGCAGTGTCGTGGGCGCTGGGCGTGGACGCCGGGGTGACGTGGCGCATGAACGTGGCGCAGGCATCCATCTCTCGGATCCGTATCGGTCCGCTGGGCCCCGTGCTCGTGAGCTTCAACGAGACCAGCCACCTCGACGGCTGAGAGGGCGCTATCCGCACAGGTTTTCCCCGGAGGTTTCGACATCGGGCCTCGGGGGCACCTTTCAAGCGGGCGGCTGATGTCGTCGTGGGCAATTTTCCACCCGTGAGTCATCAGCTCGACCCCGAACCGCCGCGCATCGGGCTCTCCCGTCCGAAACCCCTCCTCGGACGGGAGAGCCCTGGTCCGTTTTTCGCCTCTTCAAGGGCCTGCGCAGCGAGCCTTTCGCCGCCACGCCTCTTTTCGAAAGCTCGTTCCACACCCGCGTCCATAAGCCTCAAGTGTCCGGCCCATGGTCCCGATACTGAGGATGTGAACAGACCTGTCTTGCCCATCTTGATCCAAGGGCAAGGCGCGGCCCGTCGCATCGCGACAGACAAGGGGCAGTGGGTGGCTGGTGAGCGCGAGACGTCCATCCTGAAGACCCAGCGGGCCAGCGAATTCCACTATCGACAGATCGTCGAGACGGCCCAGGAAGGCATTTGGGTGATCGATGCGAATGCCGCCACGACGTTCGCCAACCAGGCAATGGCCGACATGCTGGCTTGCTCGCTCGACAGCCTCATCGGTCGATCGCTGTTCGAGTTCATCGCCATTTGGCAGCACGACATCACCATCAAGCGTCTCGCCCAGCGTCGATTGGGTGAAAGCGATCGATCCGTGAGGCATTACCGCCGACAGGACGGCGGCGACCTCTGGGCCCACGTGGCCGCCAATCCTCTCTATGACGAAGACGGTCGCTACATCGGGGCGTTGGCCATGTTCACCGACCTCACCGAGCAGCGGCGCACCGAGGCGGCGTTGCGGGCGAGTGAGGAACGCTTCCGGCGGATGTTCTACGGCAGCCCGTTCGGAAAGGCCATCGTCACGCCCGAACTGCTCATCTCGGACGTCAACGACACCCTGCTGAAAGGCCTCGGCTACAAGCTGGAAGAGTTGCTCGGCCTACCGCTGTCGGCGATCACCCATCCCGAGGATGTGGATGCCGACCTCGAGCAGGCGAAGCAGCTGTTTCGAGGCGAGATCGACGCGTACCGGCTCAACAAGCGCTACATCCGACGCGACGGCTCGATGCTGCTCGGTCGCCTCACTGCCAGCGTTGTGCGTGACGACTACGGGCTGCCGCTGTACGGCATCGGGGCCATCGAGGACGTCACCGAGAAGGAGGCAATCGCGGAGGCGCTCGCGGACCGGGAGAGCCGGTTGCGCCTCGCCATGGAAGCCGCCGACCTAGTGACGTGGGACTACGACGTGGTCGCGGGCGTATGCGAGAGCTCGGATCACTACTACGGCATCACCGATGGCCAGCGACACGCCGCGTCGCAGGGAGCCGAAAACGACACCGAGGGCTTCTGGCTCCTGGTCCACCCTGACGATCGGCGGCTGCTTCAGCCCCAGGCGTTGGCTGCTGTGGCGTCGAGCGACGGGAGCTTCGTCGTGGACTTCCGCTTCGGGCCTTCCGACCGTCCGCCTCGCTGGGTGCACTCACGCGGCCGGGTCGTGCGGGACAACCGGGGCGAAGTGGTTCGGGTCATGGGTGTGGGGATCGATTTCACGGCCCGGCGCCTCGCCGAGCAACGTCGGCTCGATGCCCAGCTGATGTACCGGCGCACCATCGAGGCCTCGAGCGATCCGTTCATCGCCTTCGATGCCGACCTCAACATCGTGGGCATCAATCGGGCGGCCGAGCGGGCCTTCGGCTGGGCCGAGGGCGAGCTCGAGGGCCGGCCGGCGGCGGGCCTCCTGCCGGACGTCTCCTTCGACCGTCTCGCCGAACAGCTCTCTGCGGCGGCCGGCGCCGACGCATCCTGCGCTGATTGGTCTCCCTTTGCTGGTTCTTCCTCTGGCGCCGCTTGTTCATCGGGCGCCGATTCGCTTGGTCCGGACAGCGCGGGAGCGCCCTTCGAAACCGAGGCCTGCCGACGCGATGGCTCGAGATTCCCCGCGGAGATCTCGATGGTGGCGATCGAGACTGACGGTCGGCCCTCCTATCACGCCTTCGTGCGCGACATCACCGAGCGCAAATCGACCGAGCAGGCCCTGGCTCGCTTGGCCCTGACCGACACGTTGACAGGGTTGCCCAACCGCGCGTTGCTCATGGACCGGATCACTGCCTCGGTGGCGCGGTTGGACCGTGCGGAGAACAGCTTCGTGGCCGTGGTGTTCGTTGACCTCGACCGCTTCAAGCTCGTCAACGACAGCATGTCTCACCAGGCAGGAGACCGGTATCTGAGCGTGCTGGCCCAGCGGCTCACCAACGCCATGCCGCCGGGCGCCCTCGTCGGGCGGCTGGGGGGTGACGAGTTCCTGGTGGTGGCCGAAGACCTACGCCACGAGTGGCAGGTTTCCGCTCTGGCCGAGCACATCACCCGGTGCATCGGGGCGCCACTGTCAATCGACGGGCAGCAGCTGCGCCCGAGCGCCAGTCTGGGGATCTCGCTGGCGCGGAACCGCGGCGCGAGCGCAGAGGGTCTCGTGGCGGACGCGGATCTGGCCATGTACCGCGGCAAGGAGCAGGGCGGCGGCCGTGTGGAGGTGTTCCACACCACGATGCGCGAGAACGCACTGGCCCGTATCCGGCTGGAGGGAGAACTACGGGGAGCCATCGAAGCAGGGCATCTGAGCGTCTACTTCCAGCCGATCGCCGCCGCGGACAGCGCCATCGTCGGCGTGGAGGCTTTGGCCCGCTGGTTCCATCCCGAACGGGGTCTGATCTCCCCGTGCGACTTTGTGCCGCTTGCCGAGCGGACCGGGTTGATCGCGGCGCTTGACGACTACGTCCTGCGCACCGCCTGTCGAGAGGCCGCGGCCTGGCGACAACACCGCCCGGATCTCTACGTGTCCGTCAACATCTCGAGCTACCAGCTCGCCGACCCGCAGCTGCCGCTGAGGATCGGGCGGATCTTGGCGCAGAACGGCCTGCCGGCCGAGGCGTTGTGTCTCGAGATCACCGAGTCGGCCCTGATCACCGATCCGGATGCGGCGGTGGCGGTGCTGCAATCGCTGGTGCAGCTGGGAGTGCGAATCGCCGTCGATGACTACGGCACCGGCTACTCGTCGCTGCAGTACCTACGGCGGTTCCCCGTTCAGCTGCTCAAGCTCGACCAATCCTTCGTGGCCGGATTGGCCGAGGGCAATCCTCAAGATCGGGCGATTCTGGCCTCGAGCATCGATCTGGCTCATGCCTTGGGGCTCAAGGCGATCGCAGAGGGTGTCGAGTCGGTGCAGCAGCTGGTCCTGCTCCACGAGATGGGCTGCGACCTGATGCAGGGCTTCCTGTGGTCACAACCGCTCAGCGTCGAGGACGCCACGACCTTCCTGGGCTGCCCATCTCGGATCGAGTGAGCTGGGGCCCGAGGCCCAGCTTCTGCTCACACGAAGCGCCGGATGAGCATGCTCAAGCCCAATAGCGCGACCAGCACGATCGCCACCATGTAGGCGACCGGCTTGCCCACTTGTGCCAATACGAGGCCACTCAGCATGTCCGACCTCCCGAGATCCGCCGACGACCGTCATGCGCGGCGGTGGAATACCCAGGCGGTGGCCGACCGAAGCACGGGCTTTCGGTTGCCTTACGGCAAAGGTCACGTTTGCAGAGGTGGAACAGAGATCGCCCTGGACAGGATTTTCGGGGACAGGGATCCTGGGCCGGTGACCGACGTCAGATCGATTGCTGTCGAGGCCTCTCTCGTGCTGGGTGCGGAAGCCGACTCCCGGGCGCCGGGGGCCGCGGTGACCGTGGCGCTCTGTGGCCAGTGGGAGCACGAAGGCCGGTGCCGTTGGCCGCACAACAATCGCATCGATGTTTCGGAACCGCCGGCGGTGCTGAGGACCGTTGCCGTCGTCGATGACGAGAGCGTTGCCGAGGTGCTGCGCCGCGCCGAGTCGGCCTTGCGTGCCGACCCGCGTTGGCAGGTCCTGGGCGTGCGACTCGTCCAGCTCACCGTCGCGGAGCAGGCGCTGGCCGACCGCCTGGCGGGTGACCACACCAATGCGTGCGATGCGTCGGGCTTCCCTTGCGAACCGGGGTGAGTCTCCTTACCTTCGGATATAGGTAAGGAGCGACGCATGGATGCCGCTGCGCGGGTCACGTCAAAAGGGCAGGTGACCGTGCCCAAGGCCGGCCGCGATGCGCTCGGCATCAAGGAGGGCGACGAGGTCGTCTTCCGGGTGGAGGACAAGCGTGCCGTACTGGCCCGGACGCCTGACTTCCTTGACTTGGCTGGCTCGGTGACAGTGCCGGCGGCCAAGCGGAATGTCGCGTGGGACGAGGTCATCCGGCGGACGAGGAGCGCCGACGGCCTCGGGATCGACGATGCCTGTAGCCGAGCCCAGACGCTTCTCCGAGTATCGGCAGGCGGGGCGAAGCGTGGTTTTCATCGCGTTGGTGATGATCGGGTTTCTCTACTTCCTCGACCACAACCCATGGAAGGCGTCGCACGGTCAGCCACAGAAGTTCTGGGGAAGTGAACCGTCTCTCTCACGGGCTGAGAGCGCACTTGACCTCGGCGGCCCAGCCCGCCACCTTCGTCGGCACGCCCGAGGTGGCGCATCGGTCGACGTCGGGCGGCACGAGACCAGTCTGGCTGACATGACGTACGTTCGGGCTATCGCTGAACGATAGCGACGGCGTTGTAACCGCCGATCGCATCCGCCGCGTCCTCTCCTTCGCGAACGGCGGGATGACGGCGACGCGACGTGGCTGTGCCGAGCTTTTGAGCGCATGTCGCCCGATCCGCAGCAGTTCGCCCTGCTCTGTTCTGGCGTTCGGCGACGAGCGTCGCGCGGGGCCGGATAGTACGTTCTTTGTGTCATCCGTCACAGCCTGGCGCGTTGGCGAACGGAGGGGGCAACCGTGAGACGAACACCTTTCCTGCGAGCGGGCGCAGTCTTGCTCGGGTCGGCTCTGCTGGCCGCAGGCTGCGGCGGCGACAGCGGTAAGGAGGCCACGGCGACGACCTCGGCCGCGCCGGCGACCACCGCGGGAAGCAGCACCACGGCGGCATCGACCGCCACGACGGCGGCGGCCGCGCAGCCGACGTCGATGGACGAGTGGGAGGCGCTGTGGGCCAAGCAGCGCGACGCCGTGGTGAAGCGCATCAAGGACAACAAGTGGGGGAAGTCCGCCGACGGCAAGACCGTGACCGGGCCGTCGGGCTTCACCATCGACCTGACGAAGTGCCCGGCGGGCTGGTCCGACACCGAGGGGTTGTCCGACACGTCGATCAAGATCGGCCAGGCGATCGCACAGTCCGGCACCTTCGCCGACTACGGCAACATCGCCAAGACCATGACCGTGTTGTTCGATTACTACAGCAAGAAGGGCACGTTCAAGGACTCCCTCGGCAAGACGCGCAGCATCAACTACATCGCCAAGGACGACGGCTACGACGCAGCTCGGACCATCCCGATCGTCGACGAGTTGCTCGACTCCGACAAGGTGTTCGCCGTCTGGACGCTGGGCTCGCCCAACTCGCTCAAGACCTACGACAAGTTGAACCAGCGCTGCGTTGTCCACCCGGAGGCGTTGACGGCCCACCCGGCGTGGGCCGACCCGGTGAACCACCCTTGGACCACCGGTCCCATGGCGGCGTCGTACGCCACCGAGGCGATCCTGTGGGGCTCCTTCATCGAGCAGCACATCAACGAGATGCCGCCAGGCAAGTTCAAGGTCGCGTCCCTGGTCATCAACAATGACTTCGGCAACGTCTACGACCAGGGCTTCAAGGGCTTCCTGGCCAACTCCCCGGTGCTGAAGGATCGCGTCGAGTACATCTCGGAGAAGATCGAGGCGTCGACGCCGACCGTGACCGACCCGATGACCACGCTGGCGGCCCAGAACCCGGCGGTCTTCATCGCCATGGTCGCGGGCACACCCTGCACCCAGGCGGTCACCGAGGCGGCCCAGAACGGCATGCACGAGAAGGTCAAGTACCTGTTCGAGCCAGGCACCTGCGCTCCGGCCAGCTTCGTCGCGAAGGAGAAGGTGGGCGGTGACGGCTCGGCCGCGAACGGCTGGTGGGTCGTGAACCCGGCGGCCAAGGACCTCAAGGACCCGTCCCAGGCCAACGACCCGTTCGTCAAGTGGGCTCGCGAGCTGCTCCAGTCGGCGGGGATCGACCCGAACTCGTCCGGGTCGCTGGGCACCGGCTTCAACTACGGCTGGCCTATGGTGCAGTTCCTGCAGATCGCCGGCCAGCTCGACGGCGGCCTGACCCGCACCAACATGATGATCGCCCAGCGAGCGATCGACATGACGCACCCGTATCTGCTGCCCGGCGTGCGCCTGCACATGGACGGCAACAAGGACGCCTACTTCGCTGAGGGCGCCATCTTCCAGAAGTTTGACTCGGCCAAGCAGTCGTACGTCAACCAGGGCCAGGTGATCGACCTCGACGGGAAATCGTCGCTCTGCGCCTGGAACCAGACCACGGCCCGCTGCGGATGACGTGCGCTTCGTAGCGGCGGGTCGATCGATCGACGATTCCGCCCGGAGCGGCACGAGCCCCGGAGCGGGGGGCGACCTCGACGGCCGGTGCGACGAGTTGCCCAAAGAGTTCTTCGCTCGCAACAAGGCCATCCAGGCCCGCCTCGAGCCGTCGACCTTCACAGGCAGTGGCGCGTACAAGTCGAATCCGTTGGGTGTGAGGACTGACGGAGTCGTCCGCGCCTTGCGCGGGCAAATTCCTTACGCTGTAAGCCCCGAACCCATACACACCAGGAGCACCAGCCTCCGCCGGTCCGCTGTGGCCGGCCGACCACGCGGTGCGATGCCCCGGGGGCGCTGCGGCGGGATCACGAGCCCCGGCCACGGCGGAAGTCATCTACCGCCACGTAGCTTTCATTTTTAAGGCCGCCGTCGACGACCAACTCATCGCCCGCTCACCGTGCCGCAACATCGCGCTTCCCCAGAAAGGCGGAGGGCGCGTCAACCCGATCAGGAC
>JAXDQG010000133.1:0-7707 GCA_034667945.1 Acidimicrobiia bacterium
TCGCACCAGGCCATCAGGTATGCCGCCGCGCGACGACACTCAGCGGATCGGCCTCCTCGATGCTCGGCCCCATGCTTCGCAGGGT
The DNA here is from genome assembly GCA_034667945.1 of Acidimicrobiia bacterium. Lineage (GTDB taxonomy): Bacteria > Actinomycetota > Acidimicrobiia > Acidimicrobiales > CAIXPF01 > JAXDQG01. Next base: position 86 of record JAXDQG010000133.1, read on the forward strand.
CCTCACATCGGCTCGGCCTATCCGCCTTGAGGCCAGCAGCTGGCGCCCGAGGCCCGCGTCCGTCATCCGCCTCGACGCTACCGCTGCATCTCCGACGGCTCGGTGTGCAAAGACCGACACGGCGCACGAACGACGCTGGCCGAGATTGATCGGCCCGAGAGTCGTGCAGCCCCATGGCGTGCGGACCAGACTGCAGGCCGACCGGCCCACCGCTGCAGGGTCGCGCACAGCTGGAGGTGCAACGGTGACGACGAAGAGCTCGCCCGGCACGCTGACCCGACCCGCAGGGGTCGAGATCGCCTACGAGGTCAGCGGGTCTCGCGGCCCGGTCATCCTGCTCACACATGGGTTCACCGTCACGCTGCGCATGTGGGACCCGACGGTGGCGGCCTTGGTGCAGGCCGGGTGGCGAGTGGTGACCTGGGACGTCCGCGGCCATGGCCTCACCGCCACGCCCGAAGAACCCTCGCTGTACAGCTTGGACCGGGTCATCGACGACCTTGCCGCCCTGCTCGATCACCTCGAGCTCGACCAGGTTGTCATGGGCGGGTTGTCCTTCGGGGGCTATCTGTCGCTGGCCTTCTGGGTCGCCCATCGCGACCGCGTGCAGGCCTTGGTGCTGGCCGACACCGGTCCGGGCTATCGGAACGCCGATGCTCGCGAGGCCTGGAACCAGGCGGCTGTCGAGCGGGCGGCGGACATCGACGCCAGGGGTGTCACGGCACTGGAGAGCAGCGGTGCCGCCGGGTCCAACGCAGCCGTGCAGGGGCAAGTGGGTTTCGACCGCCACCGCAGCCTCGCCGGCCTGTCCCTGGCCGTCCGGGGCTTCCTGACCCAACACGACGGTCGGGTCATGGAGGCGCTGCCCAAGATCCGCGTGCCCACGTTGATCTTGGTCGGTGAACAGGACGAGCCGTTCCGCAAGGCGTCGGACGTCATGACGGCCAAGATCGAAGGCGCCGAGCAGGTGGTGATCCCCGACGCCGGACACGTTGCCAACTTGGATCAGCCCGAGGCGTTCAACCAGGCGCTGCTGGGATTCCTGAAGCGCTTCAGATGAGTGCACACGGGGTGGCCAAGCTGTGACGCGCACGAGCCGGGCACGACGGGTCGCACCCGGCTCATCCCGTTGTGGCTGCCGCGGCACCAAGGCCACGACACCGCTTTTCTTCACGACCCCGAGTTCACAACCCCGGGCCCACGACCCCTTGATCTACGAAATGACGTTCCCCGAGCCCGTGTGATCCCAGAGGACGTCAGTCTCGTTGTCGGCCACCTCGTTGCCCGTGACCTTGTTGTTCGTCGGGTCCGAGCCGCCGAAGTCCGAGCTGGTCACCAACGCCACACCGCCCGAGAAGGCTGTCGTTCCCGAGGGAGCATTCCAGGTGATGCGGTTTCCGGTCACGACCGTGTCCCGCGAGCCGATCAGCCCGATGCCGATCCCCGAAAGCGGAGGTTCCTCGCCATCGGGCGATCCGGCACAGGCCCGGTTGTTGGCCACCAGGGCGTTGTCGTGCACGGTGACCTTGCCGGCGTCGCCCGGTGCGCCCGTGTTCAACACCAGCGCCCCCGCGCAGTTCCAGTAGAAGGCGTTGTGGTCGACGGTGCCGCCCAGCGAATCCCTGAACAGCAGCCCCATCCCGTTGTCGTAGGAGGCATTCCACTGCACGGTCGCATCAGCATTGGGTGAATCGCCGATGTACAGGCCGGCCTCGTCGTTCTCGAAGGCCGTGTTGTAGCGGTACGTCACCTTGCTGGACGTGTTGGCGAACACGCCGTAGCCGCCGTTGTGGGCGAACACGTTGTGTTCGGCAGTGAAGCCGTCGACACCAAAGGCGAACACGCCCTCACCGCTGAAGCCGCGGACCGTGAACCCGCGTACGACGATGTCGTGCGCCCGCCGATTGATCACCGGTGGCTCGTTGCTGTCTCCTGTGGGCAACGTGACGTCCCCAAGGACGCAGATCCCGGTGTCACTGCCCGGTGAGCTGCATTGATTTCCCGGTGCGCCTGAGCCCGTGGGCGGCTCCAACACCGCCCCAGATCCCTCGAGCGTCACCCGGTCCGTGCTCATCTGCAGCTGCTCGTGGTACGTGCCGGCCAGGACGCGAACGGTGTCTCCAGGAGATGCCGCGTCGAGCGCGGCCTGAATCGACTGCCCGGGACCGACGACGATGTCTGCATTCTCCGCTGCCCCAGCTTCCGCCGTGCCGGCAGCAGCCACGAGAAACGACGACCCCACCAGGGCCGGTATCAGCAGCTTGGTGCCCCACCTCTGTGCTCGCCTCGTGGATTGTGCTCGTCTCGTGGATTGTGCTCGTCTCGTGGATTGTGCCCGTCTCATAGATCCCCCTTCAGAACGTGGATCCGTACCGGTTCAGCACAGAGGACCACGCTCCGCGGGCAACTGATACGCCGGTCTGCGACGGTGTCGCAGACGGAGGTCGTGCTCGCGGGATCAGTCTGGGCTCGTCACCAGGGGCGCGTCCAGGTGTTCCAATCGAATGGCTCATGGCCACCCTCGGTGATCCGCCAGATGGACGCCGTAGGCACGCCGTTCTCGATCTCGAGGAACCCGATCGTGCCGAGCTGCACCGAGAGGTTGTGGGGGAAGGTGGGCGAGCCGGGATTGACGCAGAGGATTCCGTCGATATGGTCAACGGCCTCGACATGGGTGTCGCCATAGATGACGACGTCCGGCCGGCACTCGGGGAAAAAGCGCTCACATGCCGTGGCGACGGTCCAGTGGGGTGGCATCTCCGGCACCGGCATCACGTGGGTGAGACCGATACGCAGGCCGCCCAGCTCCACCAGCCAACTCTCACGAAGCCGCTCATCGGGCGCCACCACGGTCCGACCGCCGGAGCCGTCGTCGCCGTTTCCTCGAGCGACCCAAATGGGCGCCAACTCGTTCAACTGGTCGATCACCCCGATGTCGTACACGTCGCCGGCGTGGAGGATGGCATCGACATCCCGGAACGAGTCGAAGACCTGGGGCCACAACGCATCGCGGGCCTCGGGGATATGGGTGTCGGCGATCAGACCGATGCGCACGCCGCTCATCGCTCGGCAGCCGATGTCCGCAGCGCAGCGCTGGACCCCTCGACGATCTGGTGCATGTGCCCTTTCCCCCTGTGGCTGGAGCCTGCTGGCCAGTCACTCTGCTACGGCCGAGGGCCGTCACACCAGCAGGCGATCCCGCAGCCGGTTGGCGTCGCTCTGGCTGAAACCGTGGTCAGCTGCCCACTCGCCAACCGACCCGAAGCGGTCACGCATGGTCCCGAGCAGCGCCAGGATGGTGGCGGGGCGGGCGGAGAGCAGCTCTTCTGCCACCCGGCGTCCTTCAGCGCCTCGGGGCAGGCGGGGCATACCCGGTGGGAGACTTCGGCGCGCCCCGGTCTTGGACGGGCTGTCGCCTTCGGCGGACTTCGCCGCTTTCGCGGCGGCGCTGGCCGCCCAACGCTCCTTCAGCAGAGCGATGCTGCGGGCGGAATGGGCGTAGTCCTCGGCGATGTCGTCGTCGTCCACACCCAACAGCTCGAGCAAGACGGCGCCGAGCAGGCCGGTGCGATCTTTGCCTGCGGCGCAATGGAACACCAGGGGCGAATTCGTGCGGGCAATGATCTCCAGCGCCTGCACGAAGCGGGGCGCGGCCGACTCGATCATCTGGACGTACATGTCGCCGATCACCAGGCCCCCGGCGAGGCGGTCGGCCAGTCGCCGGGTCTCGTCGAAGATGGGAACGTGGTGCAGCACCACCTCCGTCTCGCCGAGCGGGCCCCGGCCGACCAGTTCGACCTCGTCGCCGCTGCGCAGGTCGATCACCGAGCTCAAGCCGAGCTGGTCGAGCAACAGCGCCAGGTCGGCGGCTGACATGCTGTGAAGCCCGTCGCTGCGGAAGATGGTGCGCCATCGAACCGTGCGCCCGTCGCGCACCGGATAGCCGCCGAGGTCGCGGAAGTTCACCGGGCCGTCCAACTCGAAATGGCGAGAGGGCGGATTGCCGAGCGGAACGACCACGTCATCAGCGTCCATGTACTGCTCGTAGCATGCCGAGGTGAACGATGCCGCACCAGGCGGATGAACTCCGGGTAGGCCGTATGGCAACCAGCAGCGGCGGGAACGCCCCGAGGGTGAACCTGCAGCGGCCCCTAGGCAACGAGATCCCCAGCCTGACGTGGACGTGGGCTGATGCCCGACCGGCCAGCGGTCCGCCCGGCCCGGCTCGGGACATGCTGCCCTTCGTACGGCTCGGGTTCCTGGTCAACGATGCGCGGGCGGCCAGCGCCGTGGGGCGGACGGCTTAGCTGGCAGGGCCCGCCCGCGCTGTCCTCGCCCGCGCGGCTGGAGGCCGTGAACCGGCGCCTGTTGGACACGCTGGGCGTCCCGGCCGAACCCTGAGCTGGACTGGAAGAGCCGGCTCCACAAGCCGCGTCGCCCCGGACAAGACCGAAGAAGATCCCTGTGCGCACACGTCCTCGGTCCCGGGCCGCCGGCGGGGACCCCGTAGGATGGCCGGTCACTTCGACCGCCGGTCACCCGGGACTGCAGCTGTCGACTGCTGCGTCGCCCCGGCGGGCAGCGATCGGCTATGCGCTCCGGCCCAGCGCCGGAGTGCTGTGGGGAGACGTCCGTGACGGCGATGTCCAAGTTCAGGGAACGTGAGATCAAGCTCGCCGTCGAAGACGGCCGGCCGATGCCGTCGCCTCAGGACCTGACCGGCCTGTCCGATATCCGGGTGGACGACGACAGGACCGTGACGCTCACTGCCGCGTACTGGGACACGACCGATCTTCGGCTGCTCCGCCGCGGCCACACGTTGCGCCACCGAACGGCATCCGATGGCTCCGAGGACACCTGGACGCTGAAGCTGGCCGCTCCGGTCCACGCCGGAGACGGGTCCAGCGCCGATCGGGACGAGCTCAGCGTTCCCGGCGAGCACATGCAACCCCCGGCCGCGCTTTCGCGACTGGTGCTGGCTTACACCCGCCACGAGCCACTCGTACCGGTGGCCACCGTGGTCACCGAGCGGAGGATCCTGCGTCTGGAGCAAGGTGACGCCCTGATCCTCGAGGTGGCCGACGACCGGGTGACCTCCACGGTGGACGGTGAGCCGGGCCCGAGCTTCCGCGAGCTCGAGGTCGAGCTGCGCGACCCCCAGCGGGCCGAGGTGCTGGACAGCGTCGTGGAGCGACTGAAGGACATCGGCGCCGGTAGCCCGGACGGCGTGCCCAAGCTGAAGCGGGTTCTCGAGCGTCGCCTGGGTGACGGCGAAGAGGACGTCGAGCAACGAGAGCTGGGGCGGGCGTCGACCATCGTCGATGTTGCTCGGGCAGCGCTGGCCTCGGGCACCGAGCGCCTTCTTCGCCACGACCCCGACGTGCGGTTCGGCAACGACGTCGAGTCCCTCCACCAGGCTCGCGTGGCCACCCGACGCCTTCGCTCCGATCTGCGGACCCTGGGGCCGGTCCTGCGTGCCGACCGGATCGAAGGCCTGCGCAGTGAGCTGGCCTGGCTCGGCGGGCTGCTGGGAGCGGTGCGCGACGCCGATGTCCTGGCAGACCGCCTCCGTGCTCGTGGCAAGGACCTGCCCGAGGCCGACCGAGGCGGCCTGGCTGGGCTGGTGGAGCACGTGGCCCGCCAGCGCGAGGATGCGCAGCGCGTGCTGGTCGACGTCCTCGGGAGCGGGCGCTACCTGGACTTGGTGGAAGACCTGGTCAACGCGTCGAAGCATCCCCCGTTGGCCGACGGCGTCGACGCTGATCGGCCGGCCCGCCAGCTGGCGGAGGAGGTGGCCTGCCAGGCCTGGCGGCGACTGGCCAAGTGGGTCCGTCGGCTCGACCAGAACCCGCCCGATGCGGACCTGCACGAGGCCCGCAAGCGTGCCAAGCGGGCCCGCTATGCCATGGAGCTCCTCCACCCCATGCTTGGCGGTCACACCAAGGCACTGGCGAGCCGGTTGGCCGATCTGCAGGACGCCCTGGGCGAGTTGCAGGACGCAGTGGTCGCCGAACAGTGGCTGCGGGATCATCTCGAGCGACTGTCCCCTCACGAGGCTTTTGTGGCCGGGCGTCTCAGTAGCGCCGAGGCGGTGGCACGAACCCGGGCGCGGCACGGATGGAAGAAAAACTGGCGTTCGGCCAAGAAGCGCTCGCCCGCCTGATAGCGGCTGATCGCTGCGCAGCGGCGCCGAGTCGACAAGGGTTCCCGGGTTGTTCAGGCCCCGTTCACCTTGACCTCCCCAACCGGACACATCCCTTACCTAGGTTGCGGCTTGACACGACATCCCCTAGAGGAGTGCAAACCGTGACGGTAAGGAAACCGCGGTTCCTGATGGTCCTGAGTGCGCTGGCTGCTGCCGGCCTCATGGCCACCGCGTGCGCGAGCAGCAGCAAAAGCAGCTCGACTACGACGGCTGGCGGGACCGGCAGCACCGGCCAGGCCACGACGGTCACCGCCAAGGAAGCACCCATCACCGCCACACTGACCGCGTCGGGGGCGACGTTCCCCAAGCCCTTCTACGACGAGATGGTGGCCGAGTACAAGAAGGTCCAGCCGGGTGTGAACCAGACCTACGCCGGCGGTGGCTCCGGCAAGGGGCGCCAGGACCTGGCCGATCAGCTCGTGGACTGGGCTGGCACCGACGCGACCATCCCCGACGCTGACAAGCCCAAGTTCAAGGGCGGGACGGTCCTCTACTTCCCGACGGTGGCCGGACCCATCACCGTCAGCTACAACGTCTCGGGCGTCGACAAGCTGCAACTCAGCCCGGACACCATCGCCAAGATCTTCCAGCGCCAGGTCACCAGCTGGAACGCGGCCGAGATCGCGGCTGACAACCCGGGCATCAAGCTGCCGGCCAAGCCCATCACCGTGGCCCACCGTTCCGACGGCTCGGGCACGACACAGAACTTCACCCAGTTCCTGGTCATGGCGTCGCCCACCGTCTGGACGCTGAAAAGCGGCTCCACGGTCACCTGGCCGGCTGACACCCAGGCCGGCAACGGGAACCCGGGCGTGGCCAGCATCGTCAAGTCGACCGACGGCGGGATTGGCTATGTCGATTTGTCCGATGCCAAGGCCAGCGGACTGAAGTTCGCTTCCGTGAAGAACAAGGCCGGCAAGTTCATCGACCCGACGGTCGACGCGGCCAGTGCCGCCCTGTCGGGCGCCCAGGTCAACCCCGATCTCACCTACAACCCGCTGTGGGCCGACGGTGACAAGGCCTATCCGATCACGGCCCCGACCTGGATCATCGCCTACCAGACCCAGACCGATAAGGCGAAGGGCGCGGCGGTCAAGTCGTTCCTGCGTTACGTGCTGAACGACGGGCAGAAGACAGCCAAGGACCTCGACTATGCGTCGCTGTCGGACAACCTGAGGTCCCAGGCAGTCGCCCAGCTCGACAAGTTCGTGATCCCGGCCTGATCGGCCGCCAACAACACCACAGAATTGGCCGAGACTCGACGCGACAGCGAAGCCTGTTGGGCATCGAAGGAAGGGCCCGATGACCGCCACCGTGGCGCCCGAGGCGCCCCCCTCGCAGCTCTCGACCTCACGTTCCCATTTGGCAGACCGGTCGTTCCGACTGGTCTGCCTGGGGGCTGGGCTCCTCGTCTTCG
>JAXDQG010000134.1:0-4866 GCA_034667945.1 Acidimicrobiia bacterium
ACTCCACCGTGTCGGCGATCTCCCGGGCCTTGGCCAGGATCTCGAGCGTGATGGTCTTCACCTTGCCGTCGAAGGCCTCGGCGAACACCCAAACCTTGTCGAGTGACATCTGCTCAGTGTCCTCCGGAGCCTCAGATGACTTTCAGGTTCTCGAGGAACGACACGATCTTCGTGTAGCCCTCTCCATCGTCTTCGATGACCTCGCCCGCCTGACGGGCCTCGGCCTGCTGGATCTCGGCGATCTCCTGGCCGCCGCCCGCCCAGCCGACATCGTCCGCCGACAAACCCAGATCGGCCACGGTCAGCTCCTCGACCGGCTTCGACTTGGCCGCCATGATGCCCTTGAAGGAGGGGTAACGGGGCTCGACCACGCCGGCGGTCACCGACACGAGCGCAGGCAGAGGGCAGCTGACCTCGTCGAAGCCCGCCTCGGTCTGGCGGTTCACGTGCAACGTGCCGTCGGTGATCTGCACCGACTTTGCGAAAGTGACCGACGGGAGATCCAACAGCTCGGCGAGCTGCGACGGCACCGTGCCGGTGTAGCCGTCGGACGACTCGGTGGCAGTGAGCACGAGGTCGGGAGATCGGCGCGAGATGGCCGCGGCCAGCACCTTGGCCGTCGACAGTGCCGACGAGCCCTGCAGCGCCGGATCGGAGACCAGAATGGCGTCAGCCGCGCCCATCGCCAGTGCGGTCCGCAGACCGGATGTCTCTTTGCGTGGGGCCATGGAGACGAGGCTCACCGTGCCGCCACCCGCCTTGTCCACAAGTTGCAGGGCCATCTCGACGCCGTAGGAATCGGACTCGTCGAGGATGAGCTTGCCATCACGCTTGAGCGTCTTGCTGCCCGAGTCGAGCTGGCCTGGCTCTGCCGGGTCGGGGATCTGCTTGACGCAGACAACGACGTTCATGGCCCCGATTCTGGGGCGCGCTCCGTCACCCTCACAAATCCTGGCCACATCCTGGGCGTTCGCGCCAACGCGCCCCTCGCCCCCCAGTGACGCACCCCCGGTTTCACCGCCGCCGCGCCCGGTTTGTTGCGCCGACGCTCCCGCTGTTTCGCCCCAAACCGCCTGGTGTTTCGCGCTGAGCTGCCTGCGCGGCCACAATCGTGCATCGTGCCACGCCCCGATGTCGTCGTGATCAGCAACCCGGCGGCGCGGGCCGCTCCTCCGAAGATCGTCGCCGCCATCACCGCCGCCTGGCGGTCCTACGGCTCGGTGGAACATTGGCCGACGGAGGGTCGCGGGCACGGCATCGCGCTGGCGCAACAGGCGGCCGAGGCCGGCGCCCGGATAGCGGTTGCGGTGGGCGGCGACGGCACGGTCAATGAGGTGGCCAATGGGTTGGCCGGCAGCGACACGGCGCTGGCCGTCATCCCCGGCGGCTCGACGAACGTGTTCGCGCGGGCCCTCGGGCTCCCCCGCGACGCGCTGGGAGCGGCGAAGATGCTGGTGGACGCGGCTCGCGCCGAGCGCCGGGCGGTGATCGGGGCCGGACGGCTCAACGGCCGGCTCTTCCTGGCCAACGCCGGCGCCGGGTTCGACGCCGCGGTGCTGGCCGACGTGGAGGCCCATCCCCGCCTCAAACGATCGCTCGGGCCCCTGTGGTTCGCCGCCGCCACAGCCCGGCTCACCATGCGGCCTGGTCTGAGGGCGGCCGAGGCGGTGCGGGTCCAGGCAGACGGCGCCGAGCGGGTCGCGCAGTTCGTGGCCGTGCTGCACACGGGCCCCTACAGCTATTTGGGATCGTGGCGCCTGCTACTGGCCGACGGTCCGCCGCTACGGTCGGGGCTCGCGCTGGTTGCCATGGACCGGCTCGGCCCGCGTGAGCTGGCCCTACGGCTCCCGCGGGCCCTGGGTCGCGGGCTCGATCGCTCCACAGCCGACGACCTGTGGGTCAAGCGAGAGGTCGTGGAGGTTTGCCTCGACCGCCAGCATCCCGGTCAGCTCGTCTACCAGGTCGATGGGGAGATCTGCGTCACCACCGAACGCCTGCGACTCGACTACCTGCCCGAAGCGCTCGCGGTGCTCGAGCCCCCGACGGCGGACACGACGACGTCCCGGCGTTGACGCTCCGTCACCGAGCAGGCACGCTGCAAGGTCCGCGGAGAACGGTTGGGGCGATAGCCGCGGCAGCCGACGGCGTCCCGCCGAGTAGAAACTCGTATGCGAGCCGCGAACCCTCATGTACGCCGCGAACCCGTATGCGAGCCGCGAACCCGTATGCGAGCCGCGAACCCGTATGTACGCCGCGAACCCGTATGTACGCCGCGAATAGGTCTGGGCGCACGCGGCCTCACGCGTGGTCACATCGCGAGTGGGCCGGGACGCCCTTTTTCGCGCCAAGTGATAAAGGTGACCGAAAAAGTCGGAGAATATTCGTGGAAGCTCTTGCTGCCCGAGGTGACGTGGCAGTAATTTTCTGTGGTCCTCTGGCGTCCGATGCGTACAGCTCGCCCGGTTGTCCGCACGGCGGTAGGACTCCCTTCCCAACCGATCAAAATGTCGCGGTTGCGTGCTGCGCCCTGGAGGTTCTGTGGCCCTCTCATCGAGCCGCAATCTGTCGCTTGCTGCTGAGAACGACCGCTGGCGTTTGCAGTCCGCGTGTCGGGACACCGATCCCGACCTGTTCTTTCCGGTGGGAACCACAGGACCGGCACTCGAGCAGATCGCTACGGCCCGAGCGGTGTGCGATGCATGCCCCGTGAAGGACCCGTGCCTCGAGTTCGCCCTGATGACGAATCAGGACTCGGGCATCTGGGGGGGTACGTCCGAGGACGAGCGCCGCAAGCTGCGCAAGGCGTGGCTGATGCAGGAACGCGAGCGTCAGGCCGTCTGAAGCGGCAGGATCCCCGTCCGATCGGCTTCGGGCGGAGGGATCCACAGCTCGATCCGCGTCCCGCAGGCACCCTCGTCCACTTTGCGGTCGCGCATGATCATCGAGCCTCGGAGCTCGCTCTGCACCAGGGTGCGTACGATCGAGAGGCCGAGCCCACTCGGTCGCTCCAGGTCAAAGCCCTGAGGCGGTCCGCTGCCGTTGTCGACGACCACCACGCGGAGGCCGCCATCCAACGTCTCGAGTTCGATGCACACCTGCCCGCCTCCCGCGGGAGCACCATCCGCGAAGGCATGGTCGACGGCGTTCTGCAACAGCTCGGTGATGATCAGGGCGAGCGGTGTGGCCACGGCAGCCGGAAGGTCGATGCTCTCCCCGGACAGCCGGAAGGCGACCGGCAGGTCGGGCGAAACCAGGCTCTCCTCCACCATCCGCACCAGTGGTCGGGCGATCTCGCCGAAGGGCACGTCTTCGGCCGCTTCACGCGACAACGTCTCGTGAACCACGGCGATCGAGGCAATACGTCGCACCGATTCTTCGATGGCTTGACGCGCTTCTGGAGACTGCAACCGGCGGGCCTGAATCCGAAGCAGTGACGAAATCGTCTGCAGGTTGTTCTTCACCCGGTGATGGATCTCACGGATGTGGGTGTCCTTCGTCACAAGTAGGCGATCCAGCCGACGTAGCTCGGATATGTCACGCAGCAACAACAGTCCGCCGACCACGTTCCGTCGCTCCAACAAAGGAATGGCGTGGGCGAGAACATTGGTGTGATTGCCAGCGGTCAACTCGGCCGTAGCCGGTAGCCGGGTTTGGCAGGCCTGGCGCCATACGCCGCCGTCCACGCCGAGATCGCCCAGCCTTCTCCCTTGGATTTCCGACAGGACACCCAGGCGGTGCATGGCCGAATTGGCATTCGGTGATGCGTACTCGATGCAGCCGTCCCCATCGAGGTGGACGGCGCCGTCTCCGACGCGCGGGATCTCATCCCTGGTGGTTTCCTGCGCGGCAAACGGAAACTCGCCCAACGTGATCATCCGGGCGAGGCGATCGAACGCGGAAAGGTAGGCCTTTTCGAGCTCGCCGTGCCGTCGGCCCATGGACGGAGCGGATTCGCGGGACACCACCCCTACGACGCGGCCCCCGAAGCGAACAGGTATAGCGACGACCTGCACCTGCTCGTCGAAACTCTCCCCGGGCGAGGCGCCCTCACAGATCTCGCCGGAGCGGAACGCCCGGTGCGTCACCGGCCGTTTGTCGCTGGTGGCGGTGAGCCCCAACATGTCATCTAGGTAAAGCGTCTGGCTGGTCGCCGGTCGCACCTGACCGACTACGACGTAGCTGCCGCGCTCCGGCGCATCAGGACCGTCCGCCCGGACCCACAGCAGCAGGTCGGCAAAGCACAGATCCGCGGCGAGGCCCCAGCTCGCCACCAGCCGCAGGAGGTGACCGACCTCGGCCTGGGACAACGAGGTGTGGTCCCGCGCGAGTTCGGCCAGATTGGACACCGGCGTCATGCTACGGGGAGCCGATGCCAAGCCCGGCACCAGGCGTCAGTTCACCACGGCGTGGCCCGCAGCGAGCCGGTTTCGCTGGTCAGTTGACCCCCACGCGACCGGCTTGTTTGCTCTCGAGCGAGCGGGACAGCTCTTCGAGCCCCTCGAGGTCGGTGACGTCCCGGTCGAGCACCGGTGCGGTGACGAACACCGGAGCCAGGGGTCGCAGTCGGTTGGCCAGCGCGACCTGACGAGTGGCGGCCTGGTGCATGTAGCCATAGCCAGCCAGCACCTCGCTCAGCAGCCGCCGCACATCTTCTGGAGTGGCATCCCTGTCGAGCTGGCGGACAACTTCGTCGCCCAGCTCGTCGAGCCGACCGCGTAGCTGCTCGGCCGCCTTCTCCACCGCGCCGTCCAGCAGCTCACCGGGCAGCGCGCGGTTCGCGACGAGGGCGCCGAGCCGAAAACCCCGACCGCGCAAGGCGTTGGCAAACCCCTCCGCCTCGCGGGCCGGAAGTGGCTCGAGCGTCGT
>JAXDQG010000135.1:0-3557 GCA_034667945.1 Acidimicrobiia bacterium
GGCGGGGGAGGGGCCCCGCGTCGGCGAGGAGGCGGGTTGGGGACCGCCGGGGAAGGAACATAGGATTGTCGTCATGGACGACGAGAAGCGGCAGTGGCAGGAGCTCGGGCAGCAGCTGCGAGTGGACGCGGTGCGGGTCAGTGGTGTGGCCGGGTCGGGCCACCCGACCAGCTCGATGTCGGCAGCCGACCTCATGGCGGTGCTGATCAGCAAGTACCTCCACTACGACTTCGACACGCCTGACAACCCCAACAACGACCACCTGATCTTCTCCAAGGGCCACGCGTCGCCCCTCCTGTATGCCATCTACAAGGCGGTGGGGGCGGTCACGGGCGAGGAGATGGCCACGTACCGCCAGCTCGGCAGCCGGCTCGAGGGCCACCCCACCCCCGACCTGCCCTGGGTCGACGTGGCCACCGGCTCCCTCGGTCAGGGCCTGCCCATCGCCGTGGGCGTGGCCATCGCAGCCAAGAGGCTCGACCAGCTCGACTACCGCACCTGGGTCCTGTGCGGCGACTCGGAGATGGCCGAGGGCTCCATGTGGGAGGCGTTCGAGGAGGCCAGCTTCGTCGGCCTCGACAACCTCACCGCCATCATCGACGTCAACCGCCTGGGCCAGAGCGGGGAGACCCGCCACGGCTGGGACCTCGACGCCTACCGGAACCGGGCCGAGGCCTTCGGCTGGCACGCCATCGAGGTCGACGGCCACGACGTCGAGGCCGTCGACGCCGCCTTCGCCGAGGCCGTCTCGACCACGGGCAAGCCGTCGGTGATCATCGCCAGGACCAAGAAGGGCAAGGGCGTGAAGTCGGTCGAGGACCAGCTGAACGCCCACGGCAAGGCCGTGCCCGACTGGGAGGACGCCATCGAGGAGCTGGGCGGGGACCGCAACATCCGTGTCGCCGTGCCCAAGCCCCCCACCGGCACCAAGCCCCACACCTTCGAGACCGGCGCCCTCAAGCTGCCGACGTACGAGAAGGGCGGGGACAAGGTCTCCACCCGCAAGGCCTACGGGGACGCGCTGGCCGCCCTCGGCTCGGCGCGGGGCGACGTGGTCGCCCTCGACGGCGAGGTGTCCAACTCCACGTACTCGGAGATCTTCCGCGAGGCCCACCCGGACCGGTACTTCGAGTGCTACATCGCCGAGCAGCAGATGGTCGCCACCGCCGTGGGCTTCCAGGTCCGCGGGTGGATGCCCTTCGCGTCCACGTTCGCCGCCTTCCTGTCCCGGGCGTTCGACTTCATCCGCATGGCCGCGGTCAGCCAGGCCCGCATGAACATCTGCGGCTCCCACGCCGGCGTCTCCATCGGTGAGGACGGCCCGTCGCAGATGGGCCTGGAGGACCTGGCCTCGTTCCGGGCCGTGCACAACAGCACCGTCCTGTACCCGAGCGACGCGACGCAAACCGCGGCCCTCGTCGCCCTCATGGCCGATATCCCCGAGGGCGTGGCCTACCTGCGCACCACCCGGGGCAATACCGCCATCCTCTACGGGGCCGACGAGACGTTCGAGGTGGGTGGGTCCAAGGTCCTGCGCTCCTCGGACGCCGACAAGGTGACCATCGTCGCCGCCGGCATCACCCTCCACGAGGCGCTCAAGGCGGCCGACGCCCTGGCGTCGGACGGGCTGGCCGTCCGCGTCATCGACCTGTACTCGGTCAAGCCCCTCGACGCCGCCACCCTCAGCGAGGCGGCCCGGGCCACCGAGGGCCGGGTCATCACCGTCGAGGACCACTGGCCGGAGGGCGGCATCGGCGACGCGGTGGCCTCCGCGCTGGCCGAGGCGCAGCTCGACATCCCCCTCAAGCTGGTCAAGCTGGCCGTGGCCAAGCTGCCCGGCTCGGCCAAGCCCGACGAGTGCATCACCGCCGCCGGCATCGACGCCGAGTCGATTGCAGGCGCCGCTCGCAAGCTCGCCGGCTAAGGACCCGCCGGCGCTCCGCAGCCTGATTACGAGCCGCTGCCCGCCCGGAAATCCGTCCGGGCGGGTAGCCTGCCTCCTCATGGGTCCCGAGCGCGTCCGGCCTCTGCCCTGACTGCGCGGGCGATGAGCCGGATGACGACGGCGGGCCCCTCCGTCTCGACTCGGGACGCCATCCTCGTCGAAGCGCTGCGGTGCTTCGCCGAGCACGGCTACGAGGGCACGTCGCTCAACGACATCGCCGCCGGCGTCGGCATCCGCCGGCCCAGCCTGCTCCACCACTTCCCGTCCAAGGAGGCCCTGTACCGGCAGGTCTTCGAGCGGGCCCTGGCCGACTGGTACCTGGAGGTCGACGCCGCGACCGAGGTCCCCGAGGAGGGGTGGCCCCAGGTCGACAAGATCCTCACCGCCGGCTTCCGCTTCTTCATGGACCACCCGGAGTTCGTCCGGCTCGTCCGGCGGGAGGCGCTGGAGGGTGGCAGCCGGCTGGGCGTGGAGCTGGGCGAGGGACTGCGCCCGTACTTCAACACCGCGGTCGCCTTCTTCGAGCGGGAGATGGCCGCCGGCCGTCTCCGCCGCCATGATCCGGCCCAGCTCTTCTTCACCATCTACGGCGCCCTGGTGAGCTACTTCAGCGACATCCCCCTCCTGGAGGGGCTGCTGGGCGGCGATCCCCTGGCCCTCGAGGTGGTCATGGCCCGCCTGGAGCACCTCCGCTCGCTGCTGCGCGCCGCCCTCGAGCCCTGAACGCCCGTCCACGGACCCCGGCGAGGTTGTCCTCGATGGTCCGTGTGGCCGGTTCGGACGACGCCCAGCGGGTCGTCGCCACGCGCCTCCGCCGACGGGTGCTGGGCGGCCCGCTCCAGCATCGCCGCGGGTCGGGAACCGGTGGCGGTCGTCGTTCGAGAAGCGCTCGCCGGCGGGATCAACCGGGGCGGCGGTTCTCCCGGCGCCACACGAAGCGCAGGCCCGACCACACCTCGGTGACCGCGCACACCTTGTTGTCGACCAGCCCCTGGGGCAGGCCCACCTCCCGCAGCACGTCCTCGGTCAGGTCGGTGGGGACCTTCGAGGCCCGCTTCGGCCACGCCACCCAGAACCCGCCGGCGGGGAACACGGCCCGGGCCGCGGCGGGAAACCGCCGCTCCAGATCGCGCCGCTCGGTCACGAACAGCACGGCCACGTCGATGTCCGGGCCGAGCCGGCGCCCGACCTGGACACCGTCGGGCAGCGGCGCCAGCTCGTCGTCGAACCCCTCGGGTGCGCCGAGCAAGGCGATGCGTGCGCCCTCCTTGATCCCCAGCTTCCGGGCCAGGGGCGTGCCTGAGTAGCCGACCACGCCCCAGACACTGCCACCCCCGCGCCGCCGGAGATGGGCTGGCCAACGGGGCCAACATGAAATAGCATGATACATAATGAAAGCTCACTCAGGATGGCTGTCGGTCCACCAGGCCTGCCGCCGGCTCAAGATCACCCGGTCGACGCTGCTCCGCTTGATCGACGACGGCGAGCTTCCGGCCTACCGGATCGGCTGGATGATCCGCCTGCTGGTCGCCGACGTCGAGGCGTACCGCCGAAGCCACGACGACGACGACGGGCCGGGTCAGTGACCGACAGGCGCCGAGGTCACGGCGCG
>JAXDQG010000136.1:0-14053 GCA_034667945.1 Acidimicrobiia bacterium
ACCCGGCGTCTTCCTCGAAGTTGGCCTCTTCGTCGAACCCGGCGTCTTCCTCGAAGTTGGCGTCGAAGAGCGTAGGTTGCGGGAACAGGCCGGGCGGGCGGACTCGCTTGATGCCGGTCCACGGCAGGTGGTCCATGAACACCCAGCTGCGGCGGTGGATCGACGTCGGCCCCCAGGCCTGCAGCGCCACCTTGTGACGCGGGCAGGGATAGCCCTTGTTCAGGTCGAAGTCGTAGCCCGGAAAGTTCGCTGCTTCGCGCCGCATGATCCGGTCCCGGGTGACCTTGGCCAGGATCGACGCCGCGGCGATCGACAGGCAGGTGGCATCGCCCCTGATGATGCGTCGAGACGTCCCCCGTCCGACGAAGTCCCAGTTGCCGTCGATGAGCACGTGGTCGGGCTGCACCCCAAGCCCGTCGATGGCCCGGCCGGCCGCCAGCCGCTGTGCGGCCGACATACCGAGCTCGTCGCATTCCTCCTGGGTGGCGTGCCCGACCGCCCAGGCCACGCACCAGGAAGCGATCCTGTCGAAGAGCGCCTCGCGCTCCTGCTCGGTGAGCATCTTCGAGTCGCGGATCTTGTTGACCCGCCGGTCCCGTGGCACCACGGCTGCGCCGATCGTCAGCGGACCGGCCCAGGCCCCGCGGCCGACCTCGTCGACACCGACGACCGCCTCGTGACCCGTAGCCCACAGCTCCCGCTCGATCGCCAGGCTGGGCGCCCTGGATTTGATCGCTTTACGGAGCCGGGGGGCGGCGGCCGACGCCATGGCCGGACCATAGCCGGCGAGAACGCCGGTGCGAGGACACGGACCAACCCCTCGCAGGAGCGCGCTGCCACGCGCGCCCCTCAGCTCAGCTCAGCTCAAACCAGATCGAGATGTGTCGGCTGGTAGCCCCGACCGCAATCGGCTGTGACGGCGCAACAGCCGAGCCCTACCGTGAACGCCGATGGCACCCTCCCTCCGCATCGTCGGCGACGACATCCCAGCGCCCTGCGTCGACGGCACCTCGAGGCCGTATCTCTCGCTCGATACGGCGGCCTCCACCGGCGCCCTGCCCGCCGTGGCGGCACGGGTCAACGACTTCCTGCCCTGGTATTCGAGTGTTCACCGAGGGGCGGGCCACAAGTCGCAGGTGGCTACTGCGGCCTACGAGGCCGCCCGCGCTGCGGCTGTGGCGTTCGCCGGTCGAACCGATGGAGACATCGCCATCATCTGCCGGAACACCACCGAAGCCATCAACCACCTGGCGTACCGGCTCCAGTTCGACCCGGAAGACGAAGTGGTGAGCACCGTGGTGGAGCACCACGCCAACCTCCTGCCGTGGCGGCGGCGGGCCCGGTGCCGTTACGTCGAGGTGGATGCCTCCGGAATGTTCGGTGTGGACGACGTCGTGCGGACGCTGGAGCAGGGTCGCCGGCCACGGCTCCTGGCCGTCACGGGCGCTTCCAATGTCACCGGCTGGTTGCCGCCAATCGACGACATCATCACCGCAGCCCACGAACGCGGTGTGCCGGTTCTCGTCGACGCCGCCCAGTTGGCGCCGCATCGACCGCTACCGGTCGAGGCCGATTTTCTGGCGTGGAGCGGACACAAGATGTACGCACCCTTCGGCTCGGGCGTCCTGTTGGGCCCGCGGGACGCGTTCGCTGAAGGTGATCCGTTCCTGGCCGGAGGCGGTGCCGTCGACCTGGTCGACCTGGACGAGGTGATCTGGACCGATCCACCGGAGCGGGAGGAGGCTGGGTCACCCAACGTGATCGGGGCGGTCGCGCTGCACGCGGCCATCGATGAGCTGTCGGCGCTGGGATGGGCTGAGGTGACCGCCCACGAGCACGACCTGGCCGACCGGCTGCGGCGGGGCGTGGCCGCGCTCCCCCGCGTCCGGCTGCTGGGTCCGCCGCTCGACGAGCCAACCCTGGCCGTGGCCAGCTTCGTCGTAGAGGGCATGACCCATGCGCTGGTCGCGGCCCGGCTGAGTGCCGAGTTCGCCATCGGCGTGCGCCACGGCTGCTTCTGTGCCCATCCATACCTGCTCCGGCTGCTCGGGCTGTCACCGGAAGAGGTCGCCCGGTACCGTCAGCACGTCATCGCCGGTGACCGCCGCAACATCCCGGGCGCAGTGCGGGCGAGCGCCGGGCTGGCAACCAGCTCAGCGGACATCGACCGCTTCCTGGAAGCGCTCGGCCGGGTCGTGAGCGATGAACCGCCTCCCATTGGGTATCGCCAGGATCCCCATACCGGCGATTTCTGGCCTGACCACCCGGAATGGTCCAGCTCGGAACGGGCGCTCGGCGCGTCCTGCGCCCGGGGTTGAACCGAGTCTCACCGGCCACGGCCGGCACTGAACTCAGCTGAAGGACTCGCTCTGGCCGTTGGTGTCGCCGTGGGGTGCTGCGTGGGCGCCCAGCAGCGCTTCACCCCGCCAGTCGGTGCTTCGCCACGCTGGGTCGAGCGTGGGCGTGCGCAGCTCGACCTCGTCAACTGCGCCGGATGGGTCGATCTCCCACAACAGCGCCGGTCGGTCGCTATGCCAGCGGATGGCCAATGACAACGCCCCGGCCGCCGTGGGCAGGCCGTACGCCGTGACCGGCTGGCCCCACCAGGCGGGCGACCAGCCCGGCACCAGGTCGAGGCGAACCCGACGGGGCCCCGGATGTGGCTCGACGCTGGCGGAAGGATCCTCGCCAACGTGGTCCGGGGGGTTGCCGACCAGCTCCGGGTCATCCGGGGATCGATCTTCGTCCTCCATCGCGGCGTCAGCATCGTCGGCGTCTGCCCCGATCTCGCCTTCGACCACCAGCGCGCTCCTCACGGCATTGAGCAGCAGCGGACCGGCGGATCCCTCGGTCCACGTCCACGTGGCCGAGGACGACGCCAGCACCTTGCGGATGCGGTCCCAGCCAGCGGCGCTGCCGCCGGCCGCCTCGGCGCCGGCGCGGGCGAGCTCGATGATGGGCGACGAGAGCCCGTCGACCGTCTCGTCCTCCAGGTCGCCGTCATCCGCGAACGCACGCTCGCCTTCCCCGGGCTCGCGCTCGACCGGCAACTCAGCCGGTGGGGCCAGGTCGGCCACGAACCAATGCGGGCCGGGTGTAGGCAGGTGCCGGGCGGCGTCTTCCCTGACCTGGCGGGCCGATTCCCACTCTCCCGCAGCCTCGAGCAGCCGCGCGCCGTCGAGCATCGCCTGGTGACAGACGGCGCGGATCCCGTCGTCCAGCCGGCGGCGACGGCGCATCGCACGATCGAGAAGCCCGACGCCAGCCGCCACGGTCCCCACCGCAGCCTCCGCCAGGGAGCGGTCACCGTCGAGCCGGTAGTGCTCGGCCAGGCCGCTCAGCAGGGCCACCCATCCGGCGACGTGGTTGTCGGACTCCACCCGCTCGGTGAGCGCGGCCAGGATGGCCCGCGCCACGTCGTCATGACCCCACCGGGAGGCGGCCCGCACGGCCCGCAGGGCGGCCAAGGGATCTTGCAGGAGACGTGAACCGGCCAGGACCAGCTCGGCACGGGCGGCGGTGATGGCCCCCTGCACGGTGGGGTCTGGCACCTCGGCCCTGGTGCTGGCATCGAGCTGCCGCCGCCAGCCGCTGGCCACCTGCTCGGCAGCCGGCGCGGCTGCGGGATTGGGTGCCAGGTCAGCAGCTTCGTCGAACGGCTGCCGGTCGAGCGGGACCAGCGCTCGCAATGTGGCTGCGTGAGGCAACGGCCACAGCAGCGCGGCGCCGGCCCACCCCGAGCCATCGCGGGTCCGGCGATCAATCGCCTCTTCGGCCTCGCCCGTCGCGACCTGACCGAACAGCTCGTCGAAGGGGCTGTCGAGCGCGATGCGGGACGGCGGCCGGGAAGCGATCAGGGCGGCGTCGCCATCGAGTGTGACCACGCGACCAACCAACGCCACCTCACGAGCCGGCCCGACGGCCAGTGCAACTGCGAACGGCAGGTGGGACTGGTTGGCCACCTCGACGACCAGCTGATCATCCCCGCTATCCGCCAACCGGGCCCCGTACAGCCGAAGCACCGCGTCGCCGCCGGGAACTCGCACGGCCGTCTCGATCACCGGTCCGTCGGAGAGCCTGCGTTGCCGCACCGAGACTTCACTCGCCGGTCGGTGCCAGCGGTCATCGGCGCCGATCCACCAGTCCAGCACCCAGGCGCCGTCCCACAGGCAAACCCGCCCGGCGGCATCGACCACCGCGGTCGAGCCGCCGCGGACGCCGACGTGACTGACGGGCCCCGCCAGCTCGGCGCGGGGCCGACCTCTGCCAACGCGTCGCCGGCTCGACGTTCCAACCCGGCCGGCAACCCGGCGCGAGTCCTCAGCGGTCACGCATCTCCGGCTTGGGCGAGCGGCGAAGAAGACCACGGTAGGCCTCCTGCGCAGACCGGCCGACGTTGACCACCGCGTCCATCTCCGCGCAGATCGGCATGTCAACCCCATACTGGCGAGCCAGCGCCATCACCACGCGGGTGGATTTCACGCCCTCCGCCACCTGGTTCATCTCGGTGGCGATGTCTTCCAGCGAGCGACCCTTGCCCAACTGCTCGCCCACGTAGCGATTGCGGCTCTGGCGGGAGATGCAGGTGGCGACCAGGTCGCCCATGCCGGCGAGTCCGGCCATGGTCTCGGGACGTCCGCCCATGGCCACGCCGAGCCGGCTCAGCTCGGCCAGGCCACGGGTGATGACCGCCGCCTTGGTGTTGTCGCCGGTGCCCAGGCCATCCGCGATGCCGGCGGCCAGCGCGATCACGTTCTTGAGCGCACCCGCCATCTCGCAGCCGATCACGTCCGGATTCGTGTACACCCGGAAGAGGTCGGAGGAGAACACTCGCTGCAGCACCTCTGCGATGTGCGGTTCGCTCATGGCCACCACCGAGGCGGCCGCGTCGCCAGCCAGGATCTCCTTGGCCAGGTTGGGCCCGGTCAGCACGCCCGCGGGATGCCCGGGCAGCAACTCGTTCACGACCTGGGTCATGCGCAGGTTGCTGTGCTGCTCGAGGCCCTTGGTGAGACTCACCACCGGTACCCATGGCCGCACGTATTCCGCGGCCATCTCCAGCGTCTGGCGGAACCCGTGCGACGGCACGCCCATCACGAGCACGTCGCCCTGGCTGACGGCGTCCTCCAGCGAATCGGTGGCCCGCAACGACGGCGTCAGCTGGTAGCCGGGCAGATACAGCGAGTTCGTGTGCCGGGTATCGACTTCCTTGGCCACATCGGGACGGCGGGCCCAGAGGGTGGTGTGGGTGTTCTTGGCCGCAAGTGACGCCACCGTGGTACCCCACGACCCCCCGCCAATGACGACCACCCGGATGTTCATACCGCCACCCTAGATCGTGGCCGTCCGCGGGGCAGAGGGCTGCTGGGCTGGGACGCACCGTCACGCGGTCAGCCCGTCGCGTCCCTGGTCGGACCCGGGCGGTGGAGCCAGCTGGTAGGCAGCACCCCGGGCCTAGACTCCGCCAGGTGCCCGGCCCCTCGGCCACCCCTTCGCCGGCGACCGCCGTGCTCGTGCCGGTGAAAGCGTTCCGCCTGGCCAAGCAGCGGCTGGCAGATGCCCTCGACCAGCCCGAACGCGCCGCGCTGGCGCGCGCCATGGCCTCCGCCGTGGTGGCAGCGGCAGCGCCTCTCCCCGTCGCCGTCGTCTGCGACGACGAGGAAGTGGCTGCATGGGCCGAGAAGGTCGGCGCGCTCGTGCTGTGGCGCCCCGGCCGCGGGCTCAATCAAGCCTGCCACGACGGGGTGACGGCCCTCGCCGAAGCAGGCTGTCGACGGGTCGTGGTCGCCCATGCCGATCTTCCCCGGGCCGCCAGCCTCGCCTGGGTGGCGGCCTTCCCGGGGATCACCATCGTTCCCGATCGCCGCGACGACGGCACGAACGTGCTCTCCCTGCCCACGGACGCAGGCTTCCGCTTCGCCTATGGCGGTGGGTCGTTCCGCCGTCATGCAGCCGAGAGCCGCCGATTGGGCCTGGGTCTGCGGGTCGTTCGCGAGCCGGCGCTCGGCTGGGATGTCGACCTGCCCGCCGATCTCCCGGGTCTGGTGCTGCCCGTAAGCTCACCGCCGTGAGCCACGGGATCGCAACATCGTGACCGCCGCCCCCATCGACTTCGTACGTCCGGCCGACCGCATCGAGCGCGATCTGCCAACACCCCAGCGCGCTCTGGCGATCGGCGCCCATCCGGACGACATCGAGTTCGGCTGCGGCGCCACGCTGGCCAAATGGGCCGCGGCGGGGTGCGTGGTGAGCCACCTGGTCTGCACCGATGGATCGAAGGGCACGTGGGACCCCGACGAAGATCCCTCCCAGCTGGTGGTGAGGCGTCAAGCTGAGCAACGGGCCGCGGCCAGGGCGGTGGGAGGCTCCGGTGAGGTCGTCTTCCTGGGCTGGACCGACGGCGAGCTGGAGTCCGGCCTGCGTCAGCGCTGGGAGGTCGCGTACTGGATCCGACGGCTACGGCCCGACGTCGTGTTGGGCCACGATCCGTGGAAGCGGTACCGACTCCATCCCGATCACCGGCACGCCGGTTACCTGGCCGTCGAAGGCATCGTGGCAGCTCGCGACCCGCTGTTCTTCCCGGAGCAGAACCTCGAGCCCCACCGTCCCAAGACACTGCTCCTCTTCGAGGCTGACGAGCCCGACCACGTAGAGGCGGTCACGGGGTTCGCCAATGCCAAGCTCGACGCACTCTTGGCCCACGCCAGCCAGTTCCGTTCGACCATGCGCATCGAGGAGGGCGACGAGGGCGGACAGCGGGCGGCCTTCGAGCAGCGGATCCGCCAACGCCTGGAAGAGCACGGGGCCCTGGCCGGGGTCGCCGAGGGCGAGGCGTTCAAGGCCTTACGCGAGCTGTAGACACCATGAGCAGCCAGTCTCCGCCGACCGGTCCCACACCGGCCCGCCGGGCGCCGGTGGCCGGTGTCGACGGCTGCCGCAGCGGGTGGGTGGTGGCCACTTGGACCGACGGCAGCCGAGATGCCGCGCTCCAACTGGAGGTGTGCGGACACTTCGAAGAGGTCGTCCACCGGGTCGCGCGGGGTGATCTCGCGCTGGTCGCGGTGGACATGCCCATCGGGCTGGCTGACCGCGGGCCCCGACAGTGCGACCGCGCCGCCCGGCGGTTGCTCGGGCCTCGAAGGTCCTCGGTCTTCTCCACACCGGTCCGACCTGTGCTGGCCTGCGAGACGTACCCCGAGGCGCTCGAGATTTCCCGCAAGGCGAGCGGGGTCGGCCTCTCCAAGCAGGCCTGGTTCCTGGTGCCGAAACTGCGCGAGGTCGACGCGGTGATGCGGCGGGTCCGCTTGACGGATGCCGTCTTGGAGGTTTCCCCAGAGCTGTCGTTCGCGGCGCTGGCCGGTGCTCCTCTGGTGCACCCCAAGCGATCAGCTGAGGGTCTCCGCACTCGGCGCGATCTCCTCCGCCCGCTCTTTCCCCAGCTCGACGACCTTCTCAGCCGTCGCTATCCCGGCGCCGCGCCGGACGACCTGCTCGACGCCTGCGCCCTGGCCTGGTCGGCACATCGCCTCCAGCGGGGCAACGGCTGCCGGGTGGGCGATGAAGTCGACGGAACGGGGCTCCCCATGACCGTCAGCTGGTAGTGGGCGGCGGTTGGCGACCCTCAGCTGAGCAGGCGGGCCCGGTATCCGGCGGCCAACCTGGCGGCCATCTCTGCAGCGGCATCGTCGTTCTCGTAGCGGGTTCGCGGCCAGAAGAACCCTCGCAGACCGTCGCCCTTCGTACGTGGCACGACGTGCACATGCAGGTGGGGCACGCTCTGGCTGACCCGGTTGTTCACCGCCACGAAGCTGCCACCGGCGCCGAGGCGGTCCTCCATGACCGCGCTCAGGTCTCGCACCACTGCGAACAGGTGCGGAATGCAGTCCGGCGGAAGGTCGGCCAGGGTTTCATGGTGCTGGCGGGGCACGACCAGCGTGTGACCCGGAAACAGCGGGCGCACGTCGAGAAACGCCATGACATCGTCGTCCTCCATCACCCGTTGCGCGGGCGCTTCATCCCTGACGATGCGGCAGAACGGGCAGGACGTCGGCATGTGCACCTCAGGGCGTGGCGGCGGTCGCTGTAAGGGATTCGTCAAGGGAACCGGACTCTTTCCCGGCCAGATCTGACGTACTAGCTTTTCCGACTCGGGGGGCCCGCTGACCACCAGGCCAAGGACACAGGATGCCCGAGACCGCAGTGACGTTTCTCCCGCGCTGGGCCCAGCAGGCGTGGATGAGCAAAGGCTCGTGCCAGGGCCATACCTCCACCTTCTTCGCACCTCATGCCGAGCGACCGCAGGCCCGCGTGCGCCGGGAAGCGCAGGCCCGGCTGATCTGCCAGTCGTGCGCCGTCCTTGACGATTGCCGCTCCTACGCCCGCCTCCATCGGGAGTACGGCTTCTGGGGCGGCGAGTCCGAAGAAGACCGGGCTCGTGCCGGCTTCGCAGTGCCCTGGCCCGTGGGTGCACGACGTCGCTCGGCGGTCGCGGCGGCCTCGTAGCTTTTCGCTCGCTGATCCAGGTGGGGGCGGCCACCGCCCCTTCGATGTCACACCTCGCCGCCATGATGGCCCTGTCCGGGTGGCGGCCCCCCGGTCCATCGGGCCGCTCGCAGTCCATCACGGCTCCTGCGAGGCGCTCGTGTCCATCCTTCCGTTCCCCGCGAGCTCGTGCTCGCGCCTCTCCACCCCTGCCCCTCGAGGCGCTCTACCCTTGGGCGACTTGGCCGATGTCCTGGTCAACGGGGCCGTCGGCACCGGGCTCGTGCTCATCGGGCTTGTGCCCGCCGGCGATGCCATTGAGCTCCACATTCACCCGGTTCGTGACCGTCGGCTCGAATCGTGCATCGGCTGGCATGCGCCGCCCGAGTGGCAGGCGGCCGGTCTGCTCGGCGAGACCATGGGCTCCCTGGCCGACACCGGCACCTCCGCGCTCGTTCACGACTTGGCGGTGGCGATGCTGGTCGACCGCCAAGGCCATGTCGTGGTCAGACGCGCCGCATTGGTGGACCGGACGTCACGCGTCCGCCTTCCTGACGCGCGGATGAGTCCCACCGACGAGGAGCTCCGCCAGCCGACCGGTCGTTTCATCGACTTCTGTCAGCGCGTCCTGCAGCTGCCGACGCCGCCCGCGCCAGGCTCGCCGGGCCGCTTGTGGACCGCTGTCTGGCTCGACGCGGTGATCACGCTCGTCACGGAGCGCTCCCCTGGCGAGCGTTCTCCGCGGTGGCGCCAGGCGGCCCAATGCCACCCGGTCCCAGCCGCACTCTCGCTGCGCGATCCTCTCCGGCCGGAACACCTGGTGCAGCTCGCCGACCATCCGTTGGCCGAGTCGTGGCAAGCGCTCCGCCTTGCAACCATCGCCGGGGAGTGGCAGTGGCCGGACACCCCGGGCGGCGCCGCCGAGTGGTTCGATGCCGGCAGCTTCGGGCGCTGGTTGCTCGACCTCTATCCCGAGCCGATCACCCTGCTGGCCGCTCTGGCCGACATGGTCAGCCCTTCGGTGCATCTCCAGCTGTACCAGGTCGCCAACGCCTGGGGCGCGCTCGACGGCGACGGGAGCCCCTGACGCTGTGAGACGCCCCTGTACTGCGCGTCCTTGGCCGGTTCGCCGCAGGCTCGTACGGCCCATCTCGCCGCTCATCAGTACGGTGTCGCCCCGTGCCCGACGCAGCCGAATGGCCCAATGCTCACCGCTTTCCTCCGCTCGACGACGAGAATCAGGCCCGCTGGGCCCGCTTTCTCCGACCCGATCGGGTGTTCTTCCCGACCTTCGTCGGTCTCAGCGCCGAGGAGATGCGGCGCGGCTATACGCGTCTCCGGCTCGCGGCCCGCCCCGAGGTCTTCCAGGCCGACGGCGTGATCCACGGCGGCGCGCTGTCCACGCTGATCGACACGGTGGCAGTGCCGGCCATCGGCACGTTCTACGACCGCCAACCGGACATGCTGACCGTTTCCATGACCGTGAACTTCGTCGGCGTGGTCAACGGCGAGGATGCCATCGGTGAGGGCTGGGTGGAGCAAGCGGGCAAGGCCCTGGCCTTTGTGCGAGTCGAGGTGCGCGGGGCAAACAGCGGAGACCTGGCGGCGTCGGCGTCACTGGTGTTCCGGGTCCGCCAGCGCTGAGCCGCGGCGCGGGCCGAACCCCGACGCCTGCAGGACTCGAGACACGGGCGGGATAGGGCCTCCCGACGCCTCCGTGCCCATCGAAGCTGGGCTCCCGTCGCTCGGCCCTCTCCGCTAGTCGAAGCCGGCCGACGCGGAGTCAACCAGGCCGACGAGGATCCGCTTGCTGGCGAAGGTGCCCACGCCCACGTGTCGCCCGTCGATCTCGACGGTCACCGTTCCGTCCGGCGATACGGCGGTCACCTCGCCTCGCTTGCCTGGCGTGATGGACGCAGACTCGAGGAATTCCAGCAGCCCGGGGCTGAACTCGAGCTCTTCGGGGATGCGCGACACCAGGAACGTGCTGCCGGCACCCAAGTCGGAGAGCTGCACCGTATCGGGAGGCAGGTACCCGGAACCCGGGATGGGATTGCCGTGGGGGCACGTCGTCGGTGTGTCCAGCAGGCGGTTGATCGCTGCCTCGACCGCAGGAGAGATCACCTGCTCCCAGCGGCTCGCTTCCACGTGGGCCTCGGCCCACGACATCCCGAGGATGTCGGTCAGCATTCGCTCGGCGAGCCTGTGCCGGCGCACGACGCTCTCCGCCAGTCGCTGGCCCCGTTCGGTCAGCTCGATGCGCCCGCCCATGGTGATGAGTCGCTCCGACTCGAGGCGGCGCACCATTTCGGACACGGCCGGCCGGGACACGCCAAGGCGCTCAGCGATGCGCGCCTGGATGACGTCGACGTCATCTTCCTTGAGCTCGAAGATGGCCTCGCAATACTGGGCGAACGCCAGGTTGGATGCGGCAGGGCCTTCGGGGGGAGACGTTGCTGCCACGGCTGCAGATGGTACCTGACGCCACAACGTTGGCCGGATCGATGAGCAGCCCTACAGCTGCTCAGCTGACCACGTCCTCGAGGGCTGTACATGGCCGCCCGAGACCGTGGGCGACCGCTTTGTTCGTGACCTTCCCGGCGACGATGTTGACCCCGCCCCGCAGCTCGGGGGCGGTGGCGAGGGCCCGCTGGAGGTCGCCCGAGAGTGCCTGCACGTAGCGCATGGTGGCGTTGGTGAGGGCGTAGGTACTGGTGTGGGGCACTGCGCCCGGCATGTTGCCGACCGAGTAGTGGATCACGCCGTGCACCTCGAAGGTCGGCTGCTGATGGGTGGTCTCCCTCGAGGTGGCAATGCAACCGCCCTGGTCGATGGCGACATCTACCACGACCGAGCCCGGCTCCATCCGTGCGATCAGGTCCTCCTCGACGATCACCGGCGCCCGGTCACCGGCCACCAGCACGGCCCCCACGACCAGGTCCGCGTCCGTGACGTACTGCTCGACCGTCTGACGAGACGAGTACAACGTCTCGACCCGTCCGCCCCAGAACGCCTCGATGGCGCCCAACTTCTCCAGATTGACGTCCAGCACCACGAGGCGGGCGCCCATGCCGACGGCCACGTCGATCGCATGCCAGCCCACCACGCCGGCGCCCAGCACGGTAACCCGGGCGCGGGCCACACCCGGGATTCCCCCCATGAGCACCCCCTTGCCACCGTGCGGCGCCTCGAGGAAATGCGATCCCGCCTGCACCGACATGCGCCCGGCGATGCGGCTCATCGGCGCCAGCAGCGGCAGCGAACCGTCGGGCGTCTGCACGGTCTCGTAGGCAATGGCGGTGCAACCCCGCTCGAGCAGGGCTTCGGCCACTGCGGGATACGCCGCCAGGTGCAGGTAGGTGAACAACACGTGCTCGGGCTTCAGCAGCTCGAGATCGGCCGGCTGCGGCTCCTTGACGTGCAGGATCAGCCGAGCCTGGTCGTAGACCTCCTCGATGGTGCTCGCGATCTGGGCGCCAGCGGCGACATACTGCGCATCGCCTATTCCCGATCCGAGGCCGGCTCCCGCTTGCACGAAAACCTTGCCACCCGCTGCGACGACCTCCCGCACGCCGGCGGGCGTGATGGCCACGCGCCGTTCGTCGGTCTTGGTCTCGGCCGGCACGCCGACGATCATCGAGCTCCTCCCCTCCGGGTGACTGGAAGGCTACCGCCGCTGATCCTCCTGGTCGCGCTGTCGGTCCTGCTCGGCGCCGCGGCGTGCGGGGACGGCTCGGACAGCAGATCGAACGAGGCCGGCTCCACACAGACCGTGGCCAACGGCTCCACCGACGCCGCCTCCCAGACAACGAGTTCGGCGGGCAGCGCCACGAACGCCCTCCCAGGTGTGAGCCCCTCGTCACCCGCTTCCACGTCCACCACCAGCTCCACCAGCAATTGGCCAACCGTGCTGCGCCTCGACGTCCTCGAGCGCCATCCTCACGACACGACCGCCTTCACAGAAGGCCTGGTCATCAGCGGCGGACGCCTCTTCGAGAGCACCGGCCTCAACGGATCGTCCACCATCCGGGAGGTCGAGCTCGACAGCGGAAGGGTGGTGCGCCAAACCAAGCTGGCCGACGACCAGTTCGGTGAAGGCCTGGCCGCGGTAGGCGACAAGCTGGTGCAGCTGACATGGCGCAACGGCGTCGCCATCGCGTGGGACCGGGAGACGCTGGCCGAGGTCCGCCGCTTCAGCTACAAGGGCGAGGGCTGGGGGCTCTGCTATGACGAGCCCCGACGGCGGCTCGTGCAGAGCGACGGCAGCAGCGAGCTGACCTTCCGCAATCCCGACGACTTCTCGGTGATCGGCAAGGTCTCGGTGAGCCGGCGCGGTCGATCGCTCGACCAGATCAACGAGCTGGAATGCAGCGACGACGGCGTGTGGGCCAACGTGTGGCACTCCGACCAGATCGTGCGGATCGACCCCGCCAGCGGGCGGGTCACCGCCGAGGTCGATGCCAAGGCGCTGGCGCCCGCGAATCGTGGCTCCGAGGACGTCCTCAACGGCATCGCTCGTCGACCCGACGGCACCTGGCTGGTCACCGGGAAGAACTGGCCCACCATCTACGTGGCGCGCTTCGCCTCCTGAGCGGCGGGCGGAGATCCGCTCGGCTGGCTCGGCTCGGCTGGCTCGGCTGGCTCGACTCAGGTGCCGACCTCGCGACGCAGCGTCGGGAACAGGATGACTTCACGAATGGACGGCTGCGCGGCCAGCAGCATGACCACCCGGTCGATGCCGATGCCCAAGCCGCCTGTGGGCGGTAGCCCGTATTCCAAGGCCCGCAGGTAATCCTCGTCCACGGTGCGCTGAGCCTCTTCGTCGCCGGCGGCAGCCAGCGCCACCTCGGCCTCGAACATGGCTCGCTGGCGCTCGGGGTCGTTCAGCTCCGAGTAGCCATTGGCCAGCTCGCGCCCGCCCACGAACAGCTCGAAGCGGTCGACGATGTCCGGGTCACACGGATTGGGCTTGGCAAGTGGCGAGACCTCGGTCGGGTACTCGTAGGCGAAGATCGGGCGATCGTGACCGAGTCGCTCCTCCACGAGCTTGTCGAAGATCGTGTAACCGAGCTTGCCGGAGCCCCAGTGCGGCTCGTAGCGAACCTCCAGGTCGTCGCAGTGCCTGCGCAGGGTGGGCACGTCCATGTGTACATCGACCTCGATGCCGAGGTGGTCGTGGATCAGCTCGACCAGGCGCCGCCGGGGCCACGGCCCGGTCAGGTCGATGGCCTTGCCGCCACCCGGGTCCGGGATGACGAGGGTGTCGAGGGCCTGGCTGGCTGCTGCGGCGATCAGGCGCTCGGTGAGGTCCATCATGTCCTCGTAGTTCGCCAGCGCCTGGTACACCTCGACGCTCGTGAACTCGGGGTTGTGACGGGTGTCGATGCCCTCGTTGCGGAAGATCCGGCCGATCTCGTAGACGCGCTCGAGGCCGCCGACGACCAGCCGCTTCAGATGCAGCTCGGTGGCGATGCGCAGGTACATGGCCTGATCGAGCGCGTTGTGGTGGGTGACGAACGGACGAGCAGCCGCCCCACCGGCATCGATCTGCAAGATCGGCGTCTCGACCTCG
>JAXDQG010000137.1:0-2954 GCA_034667945.1 Acidimicrobiia bacterium
CACGAACCAGCCGGTACCACCGGCGGCGGCCGCTCCTGTGCCGTCACCGACGAATCCGCCCGCCAGCCGGCGCGCGTTCCTCACCTTCGCCGGAGCGGGAGCCGCCTTCGCGGTGGCGGGCGCCGCAGGGGGTCGCAAGCTGCACGGTCGGAGCAGCGTGGAGAGCGCCCGCCAGCGATTGGTGCTGCCGGCCTCGTCCGTGGCGACCAGCACCGCTCCCGACGCCTCGGGCTCGCTCGACGGCGTCGCAGGGATCACACCCTTCCTCACCAGCGCCAAGAGCTTCTACCGCATCGACACCGCGCTGCTGGTCCCCCAGGTGGCACCCGACAAATGGCGCTTGAGGATCACCGGCCTCGTCGACCGCGATACCACCTTCACGCTCGACGACATCCTGGCCATGCCCCTCGTCGAGCAGCAGATCACGATGTCGTGCGTCTCCAACGAGGTGGGCGGTGACCTGGTCGGCAACGCCTCGTGGCGAGGCGTGCCGCTTGCGGACCTGCTGGCCAGGGCCGGCGTGAAGCCGACGGCCACCCAGCTGATCGGCGAGTCGGTCGACGGCTTCACTGCGGGCTTCCCGGTCAGCGCAGCACTCGACGGCCGGCCCGCCATGGTGGTGGTCGGCATGAACGGGCAGCCCCTGCCGATCGAGCACGGCTTCCCTGCTCGTCTGGTGGTTGCCGGCCTCTACGGCTACGTCTCTGCCACCAAATGGCTGACCGAACTGCGCCTCACGACGTGGGAGGACGAGCAGGGTTACTGGATCCCCCGAGGGTGGTCGCGGGACGGGCCGATCAAGACGCAGACCCGCATCGACGTGCCTCACAGCGGCGCCAAGGTCCCGACCGGCACCGTGGCGGTGGCCGGCGTGGCCTGGGCGCCCACCAGGGGGATCGCCAAGGTCGAGGTGCAAGTGGACGACGGGCCCTGGCAGCAAGCCGACCTGGCCACATCCGGCACGCCACTGACCTGGACCCAGTGGGTCTACCGCTGGCCGGCCACCAAGGGCTCGCATCGGTTGCAGGTGCGGGCCACCGACGGAACCGGCGAGGTCCAGCCGGCGCAGCGCCGGGATCCGGCGCCCAGCGGGGCGACCGGCCACCACACGATCAACGTGCAGGTCACCTGAGCACGGCCCGGCCGCCGGGCCCGGGCACGGCCGGGTAGCCGGGTACCTGCCGAGATCAGCCGCGCCGCCGGGCGCGGGGATCGGCCGGCGCACCCGGAATGCCGGTGGCGTGACGAACCGCTGCCCTGATGGCGTCGGCCACTGCGCGCGCCGCGAGTTCGGCTACGAGGTCGACCGAGACCTCCGGGCCCTGGCCCGTGGCCAGCACGAACAGCATGTCCCCATCCGCAGAGGTATGGGCAGGGATCACAGCCCGGGCAATACCGGTATGCGCCAGATCGGCCGCCCGGCAGGCGGCGAACTTGCTGATCTTGGCGTCGGTGACCACACAGCCGATGACTGTGTTGGCCACGCCGGCCGCGTGGCCGGCAACGTCTGGATCCGGCGGGGTCCCGTTCCCCGCCGCGCCCGTGGCCGACAGATGAGCTCCTGCGTCGTCCGGCTGGGCCTCGCCCCAGGCCTGGATCTCGTCGATGGTGGCCTCCGGCAGCCGGGGAGCATCGGCAGGCGCCCGGGTCCCCGCCAGGACCTCGCCGTCCACGTCGACCACTTCGCCGACCGGGTTCACCGCCATCAGCGCTCCCACCGTGATGCCCCGGCCGGTAGCCAGCGCCCAGCCCTGACCTCCCTTGGTCGCCCATTGCCGGCCGGCCAGCTTGCCTGCCGTCAAACCGGCGCCCACCCCCACAGAGCCCTGCGGCGGGTCCTCGGGCCCGGCCGCCTCGCAGGCCGCCCAGCCGGCATCCCGTCCAGGTCGTGGGCGTCCGGCTTCTCGAATGTCGAAACAGACGCCGGCACCGACGATGGGCACCGTGACGGTGGGCAGCGCCAGGCCGATGCCCTGCTGCTCGCACCAGGCCATCACTCCGTCCGCCGCAGCCAGGCCGAACGCCGAGCCGCCGCACAAGACCACCGCGTGGCATTCCTGGACGGAGCCAGTGGGCGACAACGCCGGGATCTCCCGACTGCCCGGCGCGCCGCCCCGCACCGCCGCCCCGCCGACGGTCCCTGGGGGAGGCAGAACCACGGTCACGCCGGTGTGCCCTTCGGGATGGGTCCAGCAGCCAACCCGCACACCGTCAACGCCGAGCGCCATGGCGGCGGAGCGTAGCCCTCGCCCACCGACCGCGAACCCCGGCCAATGGCTCAACGACGCCGGATACTTCCGCTGACCACCATGGCGGCTGGGGCTGATCACCATGGCGGCTGGGCTGATCACCATCGCGGCTGGGGCCGATAACCATGGCGGCGTTTGACCGCGCTCTGCCACCGGCGCGTGTAGGAAGTCACTGCGACCCGCTTTGCAGAACCTCCCCGCCGACGACAAGGCTGGTACGGCCCTGCAGAAAGGCTGGTACGGCCCTGCAGACGACAAGGCCCGGTTACGGGCCCTGGGTTGAGTTGGCCCGCGAGGGGGGAATCGATCGAGTGCGAACTGCTCGGATCATCGGACCAGGACGCGTCGGGCGTTCGCTGCAGCGCGCGTTGACAGACGCCGGCTGGGCAGTCGACGAGCCGCTGGGCCGTCGGGACGACGTCCGCCACGCTGCCCACGGTGTCGACCTCGTGCTCATCACCACCACTGACGACGCCATTCGCCGGGTGGCTACGAGTATCACGCCCGTGTCGGGAACCGTCATCGCCCACTGTTCGGGCGCTCACACGCTGGACCTGCTCGAGCCGCACACCCGCCGCGCCTCGCTACATCCCCTGGCCTCCATTCCCGACGCGGAGATCGGCGCCCGGCGCCTCTCCGAGGGCTGCTCGTTCGCGGTCGACGGCGACCCGCTGGTGGAAGAGCTGGTCGCCGAGCTACGGGGCC
>JAXDQG010000138.1:0-20700 GCA_034667945.1 Acidimicrobiia bacterium
CACGAGGGCGGCCATGCGCTCGTTGCGGTCCTCCTCCCCAACTGCGACCCGGTGCACAAGGTGACCATCCTCCCCACCGGCATGGCGCTGGGCGTGACGATGACGCTCCCTGATGAAGAGCGTCACAGCCATACCGAGGGCTACCTCGAAGATCGGCTGGCCATGATGATGGGCGGCCGCATGGCCGAAGAGCTCATCTACGGCGAGGTGACCAACGGTGCCGCGGACGACCTTTCCAAGGCCACCGAGATCGCCCGCAAGATGGTCCGTGAGTGGGGCATGAGTGATCGCATCGGTCCCATGGCGTGGGGTTCATCCGGCCCCGTGTTCCTCGGTGAGGACTGGGTCCAGACCAAGGAGTACTCGGACGACACGGCGCGCATCATCGACCTCGAGATCGAGCGCATCCTGCGCCATGCGCAGGACCGCACCCGCCACCTGCTCCACGAGAACCGCAACGGTCTCGAGATGGTGGCCCGGGGGCTGCTCGAGCACGAGACCATCGACGGCGCCGAGGTCTACCGGCTGATCGAGCTGGGGCGGTCGATGGCGCCGCCCAACAGCCACGCCGAGCCGGTGCCCACCGCCACCTCCTGAGCGAGCTGAAGGGGCGGGGTTGCAGCCTTTCTGCTGCGGCCCCGCCCCTTTCCGCGCGGCTCGTCAGTCTGATGAGGCAGACTCGTCAGTCTGGTGAGGCAGAGCAGTCTGGTGGCACGGTGCCGGGGCGGCGCACCTCGGCCAGGGCACCCCAGAGGTCGCTGGCAGTGACGGGGCCGACGCAGTTCCAGCGGACGTCTCCCTGCTCGTCCGCCACCACGACCATGGGAACGGCGTCGATCCGGTAGCGCTGGTGGAGCTCGCGGTCCGCCTTGGCCTCGACGTTCTGGACAGCCACTTCGTCGCTCTCGAGCACGTGGGCCCTCTGCCACACGCTGGCGCAGACATCGCAGGTCTCCGACGTGAAGGCCACGACCAGCCACGGGGCGCTCGGTCGCTCGAAGTCGGCGCGCGCCAGGTGCTGCGGGACCCCCCAGGCGGCGGCGGTGGGCTCTGCCGTGGGTCTACGCCGCTGCAGCCACAAGGCGACGGCGACGGCGACGACGGCGAGCCCCATCACGATCGCCAGGCGCTCCATGGCGCACGAGTCTGCCCCCTGTCGTCCCCTTCACGGGAGTCGGGGTCGGGCAGGGGTGGCCCAAGGCGCCGATGGCCGAGCACGCCGTCGGCCGGGGCTTCCTTGCGAATAGGCGGATGGACGCGAATAGGGCGGATGGACGCGAACAGGGCGGATCCACGCGAATAGGACGATCCACGCGAATAGGAAGATCCGCTCATGGACAGACGGCTCTGCCGACGGGCAACCTCGCATGCGCCAGGGGCGGCCGGGCAGTCATGCCCACCATCATCCAGGGGGAGCTCCGTGAGGAGCTTGACGGATCCGATCGCGGGTGGTCGACCGGGACCGATCTCAGAGTCGAAGCAGGCAACGCCCCGCGAGCCGCGCCATCGCCGGGGATACGGCCCGAGCGGAAGACTGCCCGGCCCACCCTGCCCCCGACGCGGACGCGCGCCGCAAGCACCCGCTACCCGCTGTCGTCAGCCCCGGCAGTGTGCACCCGATCGGGAACCGTGGCAGTGCTGCTCACCGGCATGGCGGGCTCGCTGGAGAGTCCGGCAGGCTCGCTGAGCGAGCCGATGCGACTGACCACCACCCGGCCGGAAGCCTCAACGCTGAGCGCAGAACCGCTGGCGGTGGGCACGGCCACGTCGATGCGGTGACCGGGGGAGATCGCTTCCTCGCGGAGCACTTTGGTCCCTGAGGCGGCCAACACCGACACCTTGACGTCGACCTTGCCCGGACCAACCGGGTTGAAGACCGACACCAGCGTGGAGCCGGCCGCCGTTCCAGGCGGCGCGGCCGGTAGCCCGACCGCCCATGTCGATGCCACCAGCGGTTCACCCAGCGAGCCAGCCAGGCCTGCTGGCAAGGGCGGCAACGGTGGTTGCGCCGGAGCGGCCGGAGCAGTGGTGGTGGGTGCGGCGGTGTTCGGTGTACCTGGTGCGCCCGGTGTGGCCGGCGCGGTGGTGGTCGTGGTTGCAGCGCTGCGGTTGGCCGGCGCGGTGCTCGGCGCCGCTGGGATGTACTGCCCCGTGATGAGCAGGCGTTCGGCCACGATGAGCTGGTCGCCCTCGGCCTGGATGAGCGTGGCGTGGGCGAGCGGCTTCGGCACCCGTGGTTCGTCGTTGAGGGTCAGCTCGGTGGCCGTTCCAGCCGGTATGCGCAGCTGGAAGGGCAACCCCTGGGCGGCAGAGCCGGTGCCGGTCAGGATCGTGACCGACGCCACCGCCGGACGGTCGCCGGGATTGAAGACCACGAACCGCTCGACCGTGCCGGGATCGAGCCGGCCATCGGCGAAGTACCAACCAACTGCCGGGGATGGCGCACCGGGCGTGAGGTCGATGGCCTGCCCACCCTCAGACCCGCCAACCGTCTGCAACTGATCGGCGACCAGGCGCCCGGAGCGGGCCACGATACGTGTGGACACCCGCTGACGGCGGGTGACGACGTCCTCGATGTTGAGGACGACCAGCCGATGGGCCGGTACCAGCAAGGATTGGAAGTTCTCCGGCGAGCGGTAGCCGTCCTCGGTGTCGAAGGTGATGTCGATCACGGCGTCGCCGGGGAACGGGTTGAGCAGCGCCAGCCGCAGCGTTTGGCCGGTCGTCGTCATCCCCCACGGCAGGTACCAGGTGGCTGACGCTCGGCTGGCACAGCGCGCCTGGTCGTGGCCGCCGTTGGGGCCTCGGACCTCGTGCTCGACGATGACCGTGCCGCCCCGGGTCTCCACCATGGCGGCCGCGTAATCGACGTTGACGAGATCGCCAACACGGATGGACAACTGCGAGCGGGCCGGCACGGTGATGGGTTGGGGGGGCAACGGTTGAGCGCTGTTGGGAAAGGCCTGGATGGTGCCGGTGGCCCCCTCGTCCGCAGTGTTCGTCACGACCACCAGGTGATCGGCCGGCCCGCCCGGCTGCGCTGTGCCGCCGGCGCAGTACCAAGTGGCCGAGCGGGCGTCGGGGCTGGGTCCGACCGGAGCGAGGTCGACCGCATGAGTGGCGGAGAGGGCTGAGACCGCCGGGTCGGTCCCGCGGTCTTTGATGGTGATACCGGCGATGACCAGCAACGCCACGAGAATGAACGCCGGCAGACGGCGGCCGGCCCGTTCACGGTCGTTACTCGGGAACCGCTGGCCCCGGCCCGCGAGGCGCTGCCCGACATGCCGCAAGCGAGTTCTCATCGTGGAACGCCGCCGTCGTCGTCCTCGGGCGCCTCATCGGCGGCCCGCTCGGTGCTCTCGACGACTCGGCCATTGCCGTCGGCCGAGGGCTCGGGGAGCTCCGCCCGCCGTCCCCGGGACCCTCGCCCGGAGCGGGCTCGTACGGATCGGGAGCGCAGCGGCCGGCGGGCAGCCGACTCTTCGACGGCCTCATGCCCCGGCTTTGCAGCCGGCTCGGACACGTCGGCAAGAGCAGCCCGGATCTCCGTCTCGACCTCCGCCTCGACCGGAGGATTGGCGTCTGTCGAAGCCTCGGCCTCGTCACCGTCGACCATGGAGTCACCGTCGACCAGGGAGTCGCCTTCGGCCAGGGAGTCACCTTCGGCCAGGGAGTCGCCTTCGGCCAGGGACTCGGCTTCGACACGGTGCTCCTCGACGACCGCCGAGCCGTCCTCAACCTGGCTATCGGCAGGCGTCGGCCGGTCGAAGGCGCCAGGCTCCATGATCTCGGAGCCGACCCCTGCCTCTACCTCCCAGGTGCTGCCGACGTCCGAGCTGTCGGCGAGAGGGAGCGCCTCGGGCCCGACCGCCGGTTCGGGCGGCGGGACAGCCTCGGCCCCACGCCGACGTCGCAGCCTTCGGTGGGCGTGCGCTGGCTCCGCCACGCCGCCCATCGCGAGCTCGGCGGGCTCGTCGACCGTGATGGGCCCCGTCACCAGGACCGGCGCGGCCTCGGTCAGCTCGAGCGCCCGCCGGCGAGCGCGGCGGCCGGTTCTGCCGGCCCCCGCCCGGTGGGGAGATCGCAGCCCCGGCGTGCGCAGCGCGACGAGCAGGGCGAGGAGCCATACGCCGATCTGCGCCAGCGACAGGCCGATGCGCCGGCCCGGCACGGCGTAGTGCACAGACGCCTTGCCGGACCGGTCGACCGCGAAGCGATTGGCCCAGCCGAACCCCACACTCTCCGGCGCATTGCGGCCGTCGACCGACAGCTCCCACTGCGGTGATGCCGCCTCGCTGAGGTGGACGGCCGAGGATGCGGGCACGTCGCCGGAGAAACGGTTGAAACCGGAGGCCCGGAGGGACGGCCCCAGCTGGGCAGGGTCGAGCTCCAAGGGGTCGTCGACCGTCGACGACGGGCCGAGGTCGACGGCCAACGGCACCCAGGCGGTGTTCCGGAAGACCCGTATCGCCGGATTGACGTCGACCTCCTCGAGGTCGAGCTGACTGGCCAACAGATCCCGCAGGCTCGGGTCGGCCGGCACCTGCGCGCCGCCGAATGGGGCGGGGGCAACCTGGCTGCTGATGACGAGGTAGCGAACCCCCATGGGCGCCAGCAGCTTGCCCAGGTGGCTGCTGTTGCCTGCTCGAGCGTTCGCCAGTGCTTCCGGCAGCAACTTGGCGGCCGCGGTCTCGGGTCCAGCCCACAGGTTGCCGACGGTCGGCAGGCCCACCGTTGTCGCATAGGCACCGCTCCCCACGGAGCTGGGCAGATCCCAGGCACCCACTGGGAGTACCGACGGATGGCCCAACCAGAGCACCCGGAACGGCCCCGACGCCGCGATCTCCGGGGTCTGGAAGCGCAGCGTCCGGTCGTAACCGCCCCTCGGCATCTTCCAGCGGCCGTCAAAGGACGAGGCCAGGAGTGGCAGCGCGGCCAGCACGAGCGCGGCGGCGCCCAGGAAGGTGGCCAACTGCCGCCATCCGAAGCGATAGCCAGGCAGGTCCACCTCGAAGGCCACCACGCCGAGTGCAATGGCCAGGGCGAGCGCGGCAGCCGCTGGCGCCAGCAGGATCTGGGGCGGCGGCAGCTTCACGTCGATCACCCCGGCCCGCTGTGCCGCCAACATCAGCCAGCAAGCTCCGGCCACCGCCCAGGCCCGCACGGCCCAGGTAAGACGCCAACCTCGGCCGATCGCCAGGGGCAGCACGGCCGCGACGAAAAGACCCCAGGTCAGGCGGGACGCTCCTACGGGGCCTACGTCGAAGTGCAGGGCCTGTACCAGCCGATAGCCGCCCGTGTCGGCGACCCGCCCGGCGAAGCGGATGTCAGGATCGTGATTGTTCAACCCGCCGATCAGCCACGGGAAGTGCAGCGCCACCGCGGTCGCCGCGCCACCGAGCCCGATGGCGACCAGCCGGAAGACACCGGTCCAGCGCGAGACCAGCGCCGAGCCCACGACCAGGCCGAGCACCATCAGCAGCACCAGCAACGGCGTCGCCGGATAGAAGATCGTGGTCAGCCCCACCACGACGCCCAGCGCGGCGATGGGGCGAGCCCAGCCGCGCAGGCCCGCTCCCGGGTCGGCCGGCGCGAACGGCGCCTCACCAATGGCGGCGACCAGTCGACGCAGGATCCAGGGCGCAGCCGCGTAGACGGCGAGACCCCTCCAGCTGCCGGCGGCGAAAGCGCTGTACGGAAGGGGGTTGAGCAGGTAGGCCAGCACTGCCACGGCAGGCGCGCGCGACGGCATGCCCATCCGCCCGAGCCGCCAGGCTCCGATCGCCCCGAGCGGCAGCAAGCCGGCGATGAGCAGGTTGCGCAGCACACCCGTGGCGCCCAGCAGCACGATGCCGAGCGCGCCGAAGATGCCGAGCCCGGTCGGCGCAGACGCTTCGGCGCCCAGACCGACCGCCCGCCACCCGCTCCACCACTCCCGCAGCATGTCCACGGCGGAGGACGGGAACGGCACGAACTCGCCGATCACAGGCGCCCGCTGGGTGAGCAGATGGCGGCTGCCGAAGGCCACGACAATGGCGATCACCACCACCATCACCGCGTTCTGTTGCCCGAAGCCCTGTCGAACGACCGACACCAGCTGCCGGCCGGTGTCACCCAGGTTGGCGGACGAGGGGCGGTTGGCGTTCAGCTGACCCCGGGCGAAGGCAGTGAACCGCGCGCTGCCCCGCACCTGCAGGCGTCGGATCTCCAGGTCGGGCACCTGGCGAAGCCGCTTGACGCGCCGCCGCTTGGCCAGCAGTGACGGCACCCGGCGGAGGTTCCAGGTGTACGCGGCCATCACGTCGCCCGCATGGCGGAAGCGGCCGGTGACCAGCGCAACCAGCATCTCGACGAGACTCAGGAGCAGCTGCCTGGGAAGGATGGCGATCGTGTAGAAGGGCCCGTAGTTGGTGAGCACCATGCGGAGCCGATGGCGGGTCTGCAGTCGCCGACGGTCGTCCGCCCGACGTTCGCCCAAGGCCTCGAGGTGCGCCGCCCGAGCGGCGGGCGCGACCAGCACCCGAGCCCCGGCGAGATGCGCCCGCCAGCAGAGATCGGCGTCCTCACCTTGGAACGTCATGGCCTCGTCGAAGCCGCCGAGCGCCTCATAGAGGTCGGCGCGGATCAGCAGGCAGCCGCCCGGCACCGAGAACACGTCCCGCACGGCGTCGTGCTGTTCCTGATCGAGCTCGCCCCGCTCGGCCGGGGCCGACGGCACGGCGAACTGGTCGGACCCCAGTCCCACCTGCAACAGCCGATCGGGATCGGTCCAGGTGACGATCTTCGGCCCCACCACACCGGCGTTCGAGCGGTAGGCCTCTTCCACCATAAGTCGGACGGCCGTGGGATCGAGCCGCACGTCGTCGTGACAGAGTAGGTAGAAGGCAGCGCCCTCGACCATTTGGAGCGCCTGGTTGGCCGACACGCCATAGCCGGGGTTGGACCCCAGGCGCCGGACGAACGCGCCGGGAGCGATCGCAGCGATTCGCGAGGTGGGGTCGTCAACGCTGTCCGTGTCG
The DNA here is from genome assembly GCA_034667945.1 of Acidimicrobiia bacterium. Taxonomy (GTDB): domain Bacteria; phylum Actinomycetota; class Acidimicrobiia; order Acidimicrobiales; family CAIXPF01; genus JAXDQG01. The sequence continues at coordinate 7,020 of JAXDQG010000138.1, forward strand.
ACTACCAGAATCGAGAGATTCCGGTAGTCCTGCTCCGCCACTGAGGTCAGCGCATCCTCGAACCACACTCCGGGATTGTGGGTGACCACCACGGCCACCACCGAGGGGACCACGGCGGTCGAGGTCTGCGGCTCCCCGCTGGGCTCCGACTGATCCACGATGCGGGCACACTACTCCGCTACCGGGCATGCTTCGGAACACGGACGGGTTGCCACTGGTGACGAGGCGCCACCCGTTGAGACGCGGCACGCCGAGGACCTGCGATGTTCGATCTTCCTTGGCGTTCCAGTCTCAAAAGAGGTGTCGCAGATGGCAAGTCTCTGGACGTTGCGAGGGGGAGGGAAGCCGAGATGGACCAGGACGACCAGGGCGGGGTTCAAGCGAACGGAGAGCTGACCGCCTCGGGAGCAGAGCCCGACGGCTCCGCCGAGCAGGCCCCAGGGCAGGAGGACGAGCTGGTCCGCCGGGTCGCCGGAATCGCCCGCGGGGCACTCGAGCTGGGGGTTGGCCTCGGGGTGCTGGGCATCCTGCGCTTCCGGTCCGAGCGTCCCCGTCTCGAGGCCGAGTTGGAACGGCTCGGCCTCCCCCAGGTGGCCGGCCTGTCCCGGCGCGTCGGCGAGCTGATCGACCGGGGCATGGCCCTCGTGATGGGACAGAGTGACTGACGGAGCCTCGGCAGCGGCACCAGCCAAGGCCGCGACCAGCACCGATCCCCGCGACCCGTCCGGTGCCGCACGAACGGTCACGGTGGCCGTCGACGGGACCGCCCTGCTCGGGCAATTGACCGGCATCGGTTCGTTTGCCCGCGAAATCATCGGTCGGTTGGCCCGGGCAGACGCCATCGACCTCCGGTTGTTCGCCATGAGCTGGCGGGGCCGGGACCGCTTGGCCGCCGTGGCCCGAGCGCTCGGCGTCGGCGACGGCGGTGTCCGCAATCGCCCGCTGCCGGCCCGGCCGATGCGGGAGGTGTGGAAGCGGGCCGATCTGCCGCCCGTCGAATGGTGGACCGGCCCGGTCGACGTCGTCTGGGGACCGAACTTCGTGGTGCCGCCCGCCCGAAGGGCAGCAGAACTGGTGACGGTGCACGACCTGACCCCTGTGCACTTTCCGGAGCTGTGCACCCGCGACACGCTGGACTATCCCCGGCTGGTGCGCCGAGCGGTCGATCGTGGCGCCTGGATCCAGACCGACAGCGAGGCCGTCGCCGAGGAGGTGCGTGACTGGTTGCGCATCCCAGCTGATCGGGTTGTGGCTGTGCCGTTGGGGGTCACACCGGTCTCGTCCGGTCTGGCTGCGGCGGGCAGACAGCTGGCCGGAGCGGCGCGCTACGTCCTGGCGGTCGGCACGATCGAGCCGCGCAAGGACCTGCCGACTCTCGTGCGGGCGTTCGACCAGGTCGCTTCTCATGACGGTTCGATCCATCTCGTCGTGGCCGGACCCGACGGCTGGGGCGTGGATGCCTTCCAGGCCGCCGTCGACCGGGCCCATCACGGCGATCGGATCCGGCGGCTGGGTTGGGTCGACGACCACGATCGCGCCGACCTCCTCGCCGGAGCCCGCTGCCTGGCGTTCCCCTCCCGCTACGAGGGCTTCGGACTGCCTCCGCTCGAGGCGATGGCTGCCGGCCTGCCGGTGGTGACGTCTGACCTTCCCGTGCTGGTCGAGGTCACCGGGAGTGCAGCTATCCACGTCCCGGTCGGCGACAGCGAGGCGCTGGCGGACGCCCTGGTCCGCCTCGATGGTGACGAGGCATTACGCGACGCACTGATCCGTCTCGGACGAGAACGGGCAGCCGGTTTCACCTGGGACGCGTGCGCGGACGGCATCGCGGATCTGCTGCGGACGGTGGCTGGGCGAGCCTCCTAGGCTGAGCGGGTGATCCCACGTCCACCGAGCGGCCGCCACGCCGCCGGGCTCGACCGCCGAGTCGAGCGCGGGTTCGACCCGCCGGTGATGCCGTGAAAGCGCTCGTCACGGGGGCGGCCGGCTTCGTGGGGCAGCATCTCGTCCGCCATCTCGAAGAGTGTGGCGACGTGGTCATGGCCGTCGATCGCAGCCACGGTCCGGACCTGCTGGACGCCGACGGCTGGCAGGCATACCTGGGAGAGCACCGCCCTACGGCCGTTTACCACCTGGCCGGTCAGACCAGTGTGGCCGAGTCGTGGCGCGCCCCGATCGGCACGTTCCGCACGAATGCCGAGGGCACCCTCAACGTCCTGGAAGCCTGCCGGGCAGCCGAGGTGCAGCGGGTGCTGTTCGTGTCCACCTCCGACGTGTACGGCCGGGTCACCGAGGCCGACCTGCCGCTCCTCGAGACCGCCCCGCTTCGCCCGGTGAGCCCCTATGCGGCGTCGAAGGCAGCGGCCGAGCAGATCGCCAGCCAGGCGTTTCTCGGTCACCGCTTGCAGGTGATCGTGGCGCGGTCCTTCAGCCACACCGGTCCGGGTCAGGACGTCCGCTTCGTGGCGCCGGCACTCGCCGACCGGGTGGCGGCCAACGAGCTTCGAGGCGGCACGGTCGTACGGGTGGGCGATCTGTCGGCCCGACGGGAGCTCACCGACGTGCGCGATGTGGTACGTGCCTATCGGCTGTTGGTGATCGCTGGCCGCGCCGGCGAGGTGTACCAGGTGTGCTCGGGCGCCGACCGGCCCGTGCTCGCCCTGGCCGAGGCGCTCCTGGCACGGGCGAAGGTTCCGATGCAGCTGGAGGTCGATCCCGAGTTGCTGCGGCCGGTGGAGATCCCTGCCCTGCGTGGCTCCTTCGAGAAGCTGGCCGCCGATGTCGGCTGGTCGCCCGCCATCCCCTTCGAGGACACCGTTGACGACCTCCTCGAGGAGGCCCGTATGCGGGTCCGCAGTTGACGAACAGCGCATGGCCCGGGCGCCCACTGGCTCGCAGAACGCTGACGATCGGGCGCCGGCCGGCTACAACTGGGAATCGTGACGACACAGCGGCGAGCGCTCATCACCGGCATCACGGGACAGGACGGCTCTTACCTGGCCGAGTTTCTCCTGGCGAGGGGCTACCAGGTGATCGGTATGGTGCGCCGTAGCTCGACCTTGAACTTCGAGCGCATCGCCGACGTCCAGGACCGTCTCACGCTGGTGCCGGGCGACCTTCTCGACGAAGGCTCGATGATCAGCATCATCGCCGAGCACCGACCGCACGAGGTCTACAACCTGGCCGCCCAGAGCTTCGTGCAGACGAGCTTCGGTCAGCCCGTGCTCACCGGTGACGTCACGGCACTGGGGGTGACCCGCTTGTTGGAGGCGGTCCGCGTGGTCGACCCCGAGATCCGCTTCTACCAGGCGTCCTCGTCGGAGATGTTCGGCAAGGTGGTCGAGGTGCCCCAGACCGAGCTGACGCCCCTCTATCCGCGCTCGCCCTACGGCGTGGCCAAGGTGTACGGCCACTGGATCACCGTCAACTACCGCGAGAGCTACGACCTCCATGCCAGCTCGGGCATCCTCTTCAACCACGGATCGCCGCGGCGGGGTCTCGAATTCGTCGAGCGCAAGGTCAGCCATGGCGTCGCTCGCATCAAGCTGGGCCTCGACACCGAGCTTCGTCTCGGCAACCTCGAGGCTCAGCGCGACTGGGGCTTCGCCGCCGACTACGTCGAGGCGATGTGGCAGATGCTGCAGCTCGAGCGGCCGGGCGACTTCGTGATCGCCTCGGGTCAGACGCACTCGGTCAGGGAGCTGTGTGAGCTGGCGTTCAGCTATGTCGGGCTGAACTGGGAAGACCACGTGGTGCAGGACCCGAAGTTCTATCGGCCGGCCGAGGTCGATCTGCTCATCGGCAATCCGGCAAAGGCGTCGGCGGCAATCGGCTGGACGCCGCGCACGTCGTTCCCCGAGCTCGTGCGCCTGATGGTCGAGGCTGATCTCAAGCTCCTGCAACGCTGAGCGCGGTCTTCCCTTCGCCCGTTGGTCTCGCGGACGGCGACCACTTGCTCCGTGGCGCCGCCGCCACTTTTCGTAGCGAGAGTTGGAGGCAGGCAACGAATTTTCGGCGCGTACGGAGCGATTCGACGTCGATTCGACGGACCGGGTTCGGCGAAAGTCTGCGACGTATCGGCGGTTTTCATTCGATCGGATCGACCACGAAAAGTGTTGGACTAGCCACTCCAAGCGCTGGATCGCTTCTGAACCGCTGGTTCTCGGTCCCGAGAGCTCCTGCCGCCAGCGGGTAGCCTGCGCCGCCGTGATCTGCGTACTCGCCGGAGGCGTTGGCGCGGCCAAGTTCCTGGCCGGCCTGCAAAGGGTGGTCGACCCCGCCGACCTCACCGCCAGTGTGAACGTGGCCGACGATTTCTCGCTGCACGGGCTGCACATCAGCCCCGACCTCGACACCGTGACCTACACATTGGCCGATGCGGTCAACCCGGAGACCGGCTGGGGCCTGCGGGGTGAGACCTGGACCGCCATGGACGCCCTCGAGCGCTACGGCGGTATTACCTGGTTCCGCCTCGGCGACCAGGACCTGGCCACCCACATGTATCGGACACAGCGCCTCGAGGAAGGCGCCCCGCTGCACCAGGTGACCGCAGAGATCACCGGCGCCTGGGGCATCGGCATCCGGATCCTCCCGGCCACCGATCTGCCGCTGCGGACGATGGTGACGCTGGCCGACAGCGGTGAGGAGGTCGAGTTCCAGGAGTACTTCGTGCACCAGCATCACGACGTGGCCGTCTCGGCCGTGCGGGTGGCCGGTAATGAGACCGCAGTGGCCGCTCCCGGGGTGTTGGAGGCCATCGGAACAGCTGACGTCGTCGTCATCGCGCCCTCGAACCCGGTGCTGTCCATCGGCCCCGTGCTCGCGGTCCCCGGCCTGCGGGCCGCCGTGGAAGCGCGGCGCGATCGATGCGTGGGTATTTCGCCGATCATCGGCGGCCAGGCACTGAAGGGACCGGCCGATCGGGTGCTGCGAGAGTTGGGCCACGAGTCATCGGCCGCAGGCGTAGCCCGCATCTATCGGGATCTCTGTTCCACGCTGGTCATCGATGATGTCGACCTCGACCAGGTGGGCGAGGTGGAAGCCGCCGGCGTCAAGCCGCTGGTCACCGGCACGGTCATGTCCACCACCGACCGTTCGGCTGCCCTGGCCCGGACAATTCTGGCGAGCATGTCCTGAGGATCCCGGCGAGCGGCGTGGCCTACGCTGCCCGCCGTGCCCGCCCCCCTCAGCATCTTCCCCCTGGAGACTATCCCTGAGGTGCGTCCCGGTGACGACCTCGCCGGCTACATCGCCGATGCCGCCAGCCGGGAAGGACGACCGCTCGAGAACGGTGACGTGGTCGTCGTCACCCAGAAGGTGGTGTCCAAGGCCGAGGACAAGCTGGTGCCCATCGACCCCGACGACCCGTTGTCACACAAGCCGCTCGTGGAGGCCGAATCGGTCCGGATCCTGCGACGCCGGGGCGATCTGATCATCAGCGAGACCAAACACGGCTTCATCTGCGCCAACGCCGGCATCGACCTGTCCAACATCGACAAGGGCTACGCCGCCCTGCTGCCTGACGATTCGGACCGGTCGGCCCGCCGCATCCGGGACGGCTTGCGGCATCGGGCCGGCGCCGAGGTGGCGGTGATCATCTCGGACACGTTCGGGCGAACGTGGCGACGGGGACTGACCGATGTGGCCATCGGCTGTGCCGGCATCCAGGCCATCGTCGACCTGCGAGGGACCGAGGACGCCAAGGGCCGGATCTTGCAGGTCACCGAGGTCTGTGTCGTCGATGAGCTGGCCTCGGCCGCCGAGATGGTGATGGGCAAGGCCTCGGGGGTTGCGGCCGCTGTGGTGCGCGGCGTGGAACCGGGCTGGCTCGGGGAGGGCTCGGTTCGCACCCAGGTCGTGCGAGACCCCACGGAGGACCTCTTCCGCTGAGTCGGCTCGATCCGGGCGGCAGTCAGCTGCCGGCAGGCTCCTCATCGCCGAAGCCGAAGGGATGACGCGACTGCCAGCGCCAGTGGTCAAGGCACATGTCGTCGATGGTGCGCGTCGCCTTCCAGCCCAGTGTGCCCATTGCCAATGTCGGATCTGCCCACACGGCAGCCACGTCCCCCGGACGCCGGTCTTCGATGACGTACGGGATGGGCCGCCCGACCGCCAAGGCGGCAGCGGCCACCATCTCGAGCACGGTCGTGCCCGTGCCGGTGCCAAGGTTGAAGGCTCGGCAGCCAGGACCCTCGGCCAACAGCTCGTCGAGCGCCGCCAAGTGGCCGACCGCTAGATCCACCACGTGGATGTAGTCGCGGACGCAGGTGCCGTCGCGGGTCGGGTAGTCGTTGCCGAACACCGAGAGCCTCTCGCGGCGACCCACGGCGACCTGCATGAGGTACGGCATCAGGTTGTTGGGAATGCCCCGAGGGTCTTCGCCCAGATCACCAGAGGAATGGGCACCAGCGGGATTGAAGTAGCGGAGCAGGCTGACCCGCCAGTCCGACCGGGCTCTGGCCACATCCCGCAGGATGTCCTCGCACATGAGCTTGGTGCGACCGTAAGGGCTGTGGGCGCCGAGCGGGAACGACTCGGTAATGGGCACGCGGCTCGGCTCGCCGTAGACGGTGCACGAGGACGAAAAGACAATCTGGCGGACGTCGTTGGCCTCCATGACCTCGACCAGCGCCATCAGTCCACCGACGTTGTTGCTGTAGTAGCGCAGCGGCTGGCTGACCGACTCACCCACGGCCTTGTGTGCCGCGAAGTGGACGACCGCATCGATGCCGTAACGGCGGAACACCTCGTCCACCGCCCGGCGTTCGCCCACGTCGACCTGCGCCACCTCGACCGACCGGCCGGAGATGTGCTGAATGGCCTCGACGGCCCGGGGGGAGCTGTTGGCGAAGTTGTCGAGGATGACCACGTCGTGACCGGCCGCCAGCAGCTCCAGGCAGGTATGGCTGCCGATGTAGCCAGCACCGCCAGTCACGAGGATGGTGCGCTGCATGGCAAGGAGGGTACTTGCCGTCAGTCCTCGTCCGGCAGGCGACGAGCGCGCAGCACAAGGTCGTCCGGCACAGTGACCCCGTCGCCGACGACACACAGTTCGTCGAGATCGGCGCCGGTGCCGATGCGCGCGCCCGCACCGACGATGGACGACACCACTCGGGCGCCCTTGCACACCTCGGCGCCGGGCAGCAGGACCGACCCGGCCACAAACGCCTGCGGGGCCACATGCGCACCGTCCATGACCACGGAGCGGGCCACGGTGGCGGTCGGCGCCACAGCCGCAGTGGCGGCCACATGGTTGGCCTGCATCCCCGAGACTCGGCTGAGCAGATCGAGCTGCACCTGCAGGTACGTGGCCGGGGTGCCGGCGTCGATCCAGTAGGCGTCGTCCTGGCGGGCAAAGAGGCTTCGCGCCGCCACCAGCTGCGGGAACGTCTCACGCTCGATGGAGACGCGGCGATCCGGAGGAATGCGGTCTACCACGGTGGGCTCGAGAACGTAGGCGCCGGCATTGATCCAGTGCGAGGGTGCCGCCTCAGGGGCGGGCTTCTCGATGAACGCCTCGACGCGCCCGGCGTCGTCGATCGGCACGACGCCGTAGCGCGATGGATCCTCCACCCGGGTGAGGGCGATGGTTGCTTCGGCTCCCGCGTCGCGGTGCAGCGCAAGGAGGGCAGGCAAGTCGAGATCAGCGATGACATCGCCGTTCACGACCAGGAAGGGCTCGTTGTCGGCGCCCAGTCCGGCCTCCGCCGCGGCGAAACGGATGGCCCCGGCGGTGTCGAGCGGGCTGGACTCGACCGCGTAGCGCAAGGCCGCGCCGGCACACTTCTGGTCGGGATAGGCCTGGCGGAAGGCGTCGGGCAGATACCCGAGCGACAGCACCACTTCTTCGACGCCGGCATCGACCAGCCGCTCGATCACCCATTCGATCATCGGGCGGTCCAGCACCGGCAGCATCTGCTTGGGCCGGGTCATTGTCAGTGGGCGCAGGCGTGTACCGAATCCGCCCACCAGCACGATGGCTCTCACTGCATCACCCCCCTGCTCTCCTCTGCCCCCGCGTCAGCAGGCGGCGCTCGGCTGGCCTGCCGTTACTGACCAGCGGTTGTGGACGAGGCGGGCGCGGAGGTAGGTGCGGAACCGGTGGCGGCGGTGGGGCTGCTGCCCGGTGCCGTCGTGGTGCTCTGGTCGGCGGGCGTACCAGGAGCCGTTGTGGTGGAGCCGCCGGTGGCGGGGACGGTCGCCGTTGTGCCGCTACCGGGGACGTCGCTCAGGTTGTCGAGCGTGGGCACGCTGTCCGGCTTGGGCAGCGTGGCGATCTTGTCGTCCGGCACGAAGGCCAGCGTGAACGCCATACGGTCCTGCTTGAACCGCACGCCGGCGATGTCATGGGTGACGATGGTCGGCTTGGCGTCCGTGGCATCAGCGTTGTCCCACACGGCCAGCACCACCTTGCCCGGACGGCTGTCGGGGCACTGCTTGCCGTCGGTCCACGTGTCACCCGGGCTGCCATCCGGATTGGGCGGCAGCTCGATCTTCCCGTCCGAGACCGTCAGCTTGGTCTCGTAGAAGAACGTGCTGAGGTCGGCCTTCTTGCCGGCGGCCGCCGAGGTGTAGGGGTGGATGTGGATGATGCCGTCGTCGTGGGTGTGCACGCCGCGGGCGTCTCCCCGAGCGTCGAGGAGATTCGGGACGAACTTGTCGCAGATGAAGATGCCGTAGGCGGCATGCCAGTGGTCCCTGTTGACGCGGGGCATCGTGTCGGACGCGGCGATCCGCCGCTCGCGCCCCCAGAAGATGACGAGCAGGCCGATGAGGACGATCACCCCCATGGCCAAGGGGAACGAGACACTGCGATTCTTCCGGTTGCTGGCCGCTCGCCGGGCGGATGTGGACCGCGCGGCCTTGGCGACCTTCCGGGTGGAGTTGGAGGGCGGCATGGCAACGGACCAGGCTAATAGACACAGAGGCGAAAGCAGTCGATGGCCGACCGCTTGTCAGACCTGCTGATTCCCTTCCGCGGGACGCATCTCGGCACACAGGACGGCCGCACCGCCGGCCATCGGGGCCGGGGCGGCCTGTCCCTTGGGGCGGGGGGCGTGGCCGTGGCCGTGCTGACGAGCGTCGACGAGCTCCAAGAAGAGGTCGGCATAGGCGCTGGCCACCGCGTCAGGCGACGCCCACCCCTCGACGAAGCTGCGTCCGGCGCGGCCCATCTCGGCCAGCTCCCGGGGCTCGGCCAGCATCGCCTTGAGCGCCTCGAGGAAAGCGGCTGCATCATCGGGTGGCACGGCCCGCCCTGCCCCTGCCCGAAGCACGGTCCGGGCCACCTCGGTTCCCTCGTCGACAGCCGCCAGCACCGGGCGGCCGGCCGCCAGGATGGAGTAGAGCTTCGAAGGCACCGATGAGCGGGCCAACCCGGCTCTGAGCGGCACGAGATGCAGGTCGGCTGCAGCCAGCACCTCGGGTAGGCGTTCCTTCGGCTGCATGCCGACGAAGCGGATGTTGGTGATGCCAGCGGCCCGGGCTTCGAGATCTGCCCGCGCCGAGCCCCCACCATTGATGACGAACGTCACCTCTGGGGATTCGTCCGCCAGAGCGCGGGCGGCATGCAGGACGAGGTCGAGCGACTGGGAGAAGCCGACATTGCCGGCGTACATGACCACCGTGCGACCCTCGAGCCCGTATTCCCGCCGATAGGGGTTCTCCGTCTCGGCGGTCGTGATGAACGAGGTGTCCACGAAGTTGGGGATCACCCTGACCTTCGCCGCCGAGCCGACCGGCAGCTTGCCGGTGACATTGTCAGCCAGCTCGTCCGACAGGACCGTGACCGCATCCGCGTGCCGATAGGTGAAGCGCTCGAGTCGGGCCGCGGCCGCGATGACCCGGGGGTTGCGCAATACTCCCAGCTCAACCGCCACGTCAGGGAAGATGTCCTGCACGTTGAAGACGAACGGAGCCCGCCGCAGCCGGGCCAACGCCCAGCCGACGGGGCCGAGGGTCAGCGGCGGGGACATGGCCAGCACAACGTCGGGCTTCACCCGGTCGAGCAGCGCAACCGCCCCGGACAACGCGGTGAAACCGCCGAAAGCCAATGCCCGCGCCGGCACGTTGCCCTTGTCGGTGGGGAACGGGTGCACCCGCGAGATGCGCCCGGGCGGGTCGACCTGCTGACGCCGCAACGGCCGACCGCCCCAGCCAGGCTCGACGGCGTGCTCGCGATACCAGGGCAGGGCGGTGACAATGTGCAGACGGTGGCCCAACTGCGCCAATGCCGTGCCGATGGCGGTCATCACCTCGCCGGTCGGAGCGACATCGGGCGCATAGTGAGGGCACAGGACCAGGATGTTCACAGGCAGGGTTCCTCGGCTCCGGCAGCGGCGGCCCGCCAGGCGGCCACCAGGGCCTCGGCCGTGCGAGCGGGAGTGAAGCTAGCGGCCCGCGCCCTCCCGGCCACGGAGCGGTCGGTCCGCGCCTCTGGGCCCTCTTCTGCCAGTTGGCGCACGGCGGCAGCCCAGGCGGCCGGATCGCTCGGCTCTACCAGCGTCCCCGCCCCTTCAACCACCTCCGGCAACGCGCCCGCACGGGCAGCCACCACCGGCGTACCCTCACCGAAGGCCTCCAGCACCGAGACCCCGAAGCCCTCGTAGGTCGAGGGAAAGACCAGGGCCAAAGCCTCCTGCAGCAGAGCGTCGAGGTCGCCGCGAGCAACGCGGCCGGTGCGGTGAACCCGGCCGGCGAGTCCAAGCTCGGCCACCCGTCGCCCCAGGTCCTCCTCGGCCTGAGCGGCCCCACCGGTCAGTACCAGGTCCACGTCGGCCGGCCATTCCGGCCGAGCCAGCGCCTCCACCAGCACCCGGTGGTTCTTGTGCGGGTAGGTGATGGCCGGGTACACGACGTAGCGCTGCGAAAGGCCGAGCCTGGCCAGCACCTGGTTCGGATCGACCTCGGGATCCGCCAGCCGGGGCGCCGGGCAGGGCGGAACCTGGCGAAGGCGCTCGGGCGGCGCCCCGAGCCGGTCGATCACCGTCTCGGCCACGAACCGGCTGGTCGTGACCACGACGTCGGCCTTCCGGGCAGCCCGCGGCAGCATGCGTTGCAGCCACAGACGCTTCACGGTCCTGAACGTGTCGGGGAAGATGAACGGCTGGATGTCATGGATGGTCACGACCGTCCGGGCCGGGGCCCACAGTGGCAGCACGCCTCCGCCGTGGTGCACCACATCGAAGCGTCGGCGGAGCACCTGGACCGGCAGCCAGCTGGTCTCCGCCAGCACCCGAGCCGGCTTGAGACGGCCCCGGAGCGGGAGGGTGACAAGGGGAAAAGACTCCGCCAGCGCGGGGTGCGCCGAGGCCAAGGTGTCCAGGCCGAGGACCGTGACATCCACATCGGGCGGTTTGTGGGCACCGAGCGCCAGCAGCGAGCGCACCAGGTAGTCCTCGCTGCCACCGACCACGCCAGGCACCATCCAGAGCAGGTTGACGCCGACGGACAGGCTGACTGAGCTGCTCGGCCGTTTGCGCAGCCGAGTCATGCGGCAACCTCGCGATATGCCTGCACGGTGAGTCTCGCGGTGCGCTCCCACGTCAGCTCCGCAGCCCGCTTCCGTCCGGCCGCGCTGAGACGCTCGGCTTCGGCGGCATCGTCCATCACACGGGTCAGCGCGGCGGCGACATCGGCGGGATCGTGCGGATCGATCAGCAGCCCCGCTCCCCCGGCGACCTCTTCTGTGGACGTGCCGGCCGAGGTGACCACGGGCGTGCCCTGGGCCATCGCCTCGGCGACAGGCAGCCCGAAGCCCTCCAGCAGGCTCGGGAAGCAGAAGACGGAGGCGCCCGCCATGACCCGCTCGAGGTCCTGTCGGGGAAGGAAGCCCAGGGCGTGCACCTGATCGGCTATCGGCCGCACGAGGCGTTCGAGATCGGTGTGCCAGCCCTCGGGGCCGACCAGCACGAGTTCGACATCGGACCGGTCGAGCTTGCGGAAGGCCTCGACCACAACTGGCAAGTTCTTGCGGGGCTCGACGGTGCCGGTCCAGAGAACGTAGGGGCGGTGCAGCCCGTAGCGCCTGCGAGCATCGGCGACCTCTGCGGGCGTGGGCACACCGGCGCGCACGCCCAAGGGCACCAGCCGCAGGAGGTCGGCATCGAAACCGGCCTGCTTGCAGTCCCGGGCAGTGGCCTCCGACGAGCACAGCACCAGATCGGCTCGCTGGACGGCCAGTGCGAGGGCCCGCTCGAAGAACCGCTTGCCGTGCTTGGTCACTCGTGACGGGTCATGGACGAACGCCAGGTCATGCACGGTTACGACCAGCGGAGCGCTCTTGGGGGGCATGGCCACACCGGTGACGTGAATGAGATCGACCGGTCCGGTAGCTCGCTGGACCGGGGGCCAACCGCCGTAGTGCCAGGCCTCGTACAGCACGTTTCGCGGGAACGGCAGCTGGCGCACCGGAATCGAGGGGCGGAAGGCGCCGGGAGGCGGTTGACCGTGTCGGGCCGCCACGCCCACGAGTTCCAGCTCGCGACAATGCCGCAGCTCAGACGCAACCTCCAGCGCGGCTTGAGCCGTGCCTCCGGGTACGCGGTGCCAACACTGCTCCAGCGTGTAGGCCACTCGCACCCGGTCAGTCTCGCATCCGGTTGCGGCACCACCGGAACCGGGGACGAAGAGCCGGACCGCCCCAGGGGTGAGCGGCCCTTGCTAGACGCCCAGCTTCTCGGCGAACCAGCTCGCCGTGCGCTCGAGGCCTTCCCGTAGTGCCACCTGCGGCTCGAAGTTGAGCTCGCGGCGAGCCAGGGTGAGGTCGGGCCGGCGTTGGGTGGGATCGTCCACAGGGAGCGGTTCGTACACGATCTCCGAGGACGAGCCCGTCACCTGCAGCACCAGCTTGGCCAGCTCCTGCAGGGTGAACTCGCCGTCGTTGCCGATGTTCATCGGGCCGACGTAGCCAGATTCGAGCAGGCTTACGATGCCCCGCACCTCGTCGTCGACATAGGTGAACGAACGGGTCTGGTGACCATCGCCGTAGATCGTGAGCGGTTGACCGGTCAGCGCCTGGACCAGGAAGTTCGACACCACCCGCCCATCGCGGGGGCGCATGCGGGGGCCGTAGGTGTTGAAGATGCGCACGATGCGCACGTCGAGGTCGTGCTGACGGTGGTACGCCATGGTCATTGCCTCGGCGAAGCGCTTGGCCTCGTCGTACACGCCCCGCGGTCCCACGGGGTTGACGTGTCCCCAGTAGGTCTCCGGCTGGGGGTGCACCTGCGGATCGCCGTAGACCTCGCTGGTGGAGGCCAGGAAGAACGTGGCGTGCTTCTCGCGGGCGAGGCCGAGGCAGTTGTGGGTGCCCAGCGAACCCACCTTGAGGGTCTGGATGGGCAGCTCCAGGTAGTCCTTGGGGGACGCCGGGCTGGCGAAATGCAGGATGGCGTCTACCTGGCCGGGGACCCAGACGTACTTGGTGACGTCGTAGTGCAGGAACGTAAAGCCGGGATGGCCCAGCAAATGCGCCAGGTTGGAGATGTCCCCGGTGGAGAGGTTGTCGAGGGCAACGACCTCGTCACCCCGCTCGAGCAGCGCGGTGCACAGGTGCGACCCCAGAAAGCCGGCTCCGCCGGTGACGACGACCCGTCCCATCGGGCGCTCAGCTCCGCCCGATGCCCTGATAGGCGAAGCCGCGCCGCAACACAGCCGCCCGGTCGAGCAGGTTGCGAGCGTC
>JAXDQG010000139.1:0-5927 GCA_034667945.1 Acidimicrobiia bacterium
TAGTCGGGCCGGAAGTCGTGGCCCCAACTGCTCACGCAATGCGCCTCGTCGACGACGACGATGCTCACGCCGGCATCCAGCAGTTCGTCCTGAACGGCCGTGTTCGCCAGCTGTTCAGGGGCAAGGAAGACGAACTCGATCTCACCCTCTCGCATCCCGTCGAGCGTGGCCTCGCGCTCGGCGGCCGTCGTCGCCGAGTTGACCACCCCGGCGCCACCGAGCTCGTACTGCCGGATGGAAGCCACCTGGTCGGCCTGCAGCGCCAGCAGCGGGGAGACCACCAGCGTTGGGCCGTCGCGCAGCTGTCCGGCCAATTGGTAGATGGCCGACTTGCCCGAGCCGGTGGGCATGATGGCCAGCGTGTCTCGACCCTCGCCGACCGCCCGCACCGCCTCGGCCTGACCGGCCCGAAGTTCCTCGTAGCCCAACAGCTCTCGCGCCAAGCGCCGGACCCGTTGACGGTTCAGGACCCGTTCGGCTGACACACATCCTCCTTCGGCTCTCCATTCGGCCGATTCGGCGGCCGGTAGCGACCCTTACCCGCCGAACGGTCCGGACACGCCCGGGAAGCGGCGCCGAGGGAGAAGGTCGGGTTGTTGTGCTCTGAGCTTCGGTGGCGGCCCTCCATCCTCTTATCCCTAATCCGTTCGGGCGTGCGAAGTTCGGGGCATTCCATGAGGGCGTCGACGGATTTGTGCCGCTGTGTCCAGCACGACGGATTGTCCCGAGCTACCTGTCGCAACGTGCCAATAGCGGTGCGGCATAGGACATATTGCACTGACCTGATTTGGCCGCCGTCGGAGAGCCGCTTTGTACCCTGTCTTTATCAAATGGTAAGTGGCGGCGAAAAGGCGCCGGCGCTCGCTGACTTCTCGGCGGAGGTGTAGTGAGTTACGAACGCGCCCAAGGTCCTGGCTGGTGGCAATCGATTGATGGGTTGTGGTTTCCGCCCGAGACGCATCCCGTCAGGCAAATCGACGCCATTTCTCGGGCACTCGAGGTAGCCGCCCGGGCCCCTGGCATGTCCCCCTCTCACGGTGGCAACCGGCTCGGCTGGCAGCCCGACCCCACTCGAGCGTCACATTGGTGGGATCGGGCACCCCAACCAGATCTGCATTGCGTTGACGACGTCGCAGAGGCGAGCAATCGGAAGCGCCGCCAGCGAGCCCGCCGGCTGTTGCTGGCTGCGCTGATGCTGGTGCCATTGAGCGTTCTTCTGGGTTTTGTCCTGGGCTCGGAACAGGAAAGCGGGCAGACTGCTCGCCCACCGAACACTGCGCTCACCCACGTGGATGGCCCCGGACCTGCAGATGCCTCGGAGGACGTCACGGCGGTTTCGGTCTCGCCGGCAGACAGCTCAGGTGTGGCGAAAGGTGTCCTGACCCTGGTGAACCACAGCAGCAAGCGGGCGGATTATGTAATCGAAGTCGCATTGCAGTCGGTCGATGGCAAGACCCAGTTCGCACAAACCGTTGCCGTCATCTCAGATGTCGACTCCGGGGCGAGCCGAGACGGGGCAATCGCTTTCCCCAATGCATCGTTGGCCTCGTCGAATGGAGCACTTCCCGTCGTAAGATTCGTGCAACGTACGGCGTCACCGTGACCGCCGCCCGTCCCTCTCTGAAAGATGCACGGGGTGACAACAAGTGCTTCCCGAGATTCTCAACTTTCGGGCGATTCGGGCACGCCACTTCTTCGAGTACGGGTCTTTCGCTCCGGCGCCAGGTGCATTAGGAATGGGCTCGCAGCGGGCGAAACGGCTCGCAGCGGCGAAACGACAGCCCGTGCCGAGCATTGGGGGGAAGCGCCATGAGCGTGCAAGTCCTCGTCGAGTTCCAAACCGATCGCGGTGACGACGTGAAGAAGTTCCTCCGGGACGTGCTTCCTGACACCCGAGGCTTCGAAGGTTTCGAGACGCTGTCCCTCGTCCAGAGCGATGATGACCCAACGTCGTTCCTGTTCGTCGAGCAATGGGCGACCCGTGCCAGCTACGAGGCCTATCTCGCATGGCGTACGGAGACTGGCGTCTTGAACGAGTTGGTGAGCATGGCGAAGGGCGCGCCGTCGATCCGCGTCTTCAACTTCGTCGGCGTCTGAGGCGGCCGAGCCGCTCCGGCACGCGGCACTGAGTGCGCGCACCTTCCGCCGAGGCGCGAGGCTGTCGCCGCACGCAAGTGAGGGGAGGCCACGTTGGTGTCGGGATCGGCGCAAGCTGGCGGGGAGCGTTCGGGCAAGCACGACCAGGTCGGCCGGGGCGAGCACGGCCAATTCGGCCCGGGCGAGCCGGAGCCGATAGGTGACCAGCCGGAGATCCGCCGGTCGGCCGAGCGGGCGCGTCTGGAGCCCCCGTCCTGGGCCCCTCGCATGGAACAGCAGCCGACCGGGCCGCTCACGGGCTTTCGGGTGGTCGACGTGACCCATGCGGCTGCTGGTCCGTACGCCACCTTGATGCTGGCCGACCTCGGCGCGGACGTCATCAAGGTGGAGCCACCGAGTGGCGAGTTGATCCGCTTCTTCGGTCCGTACCACCCCGATGACAAAGAACGGGTCTATGGTGCCCGCTTCGCCTACCGGAATCGCAACAAGCGAAGTATCACA
Source organism: Acidimicrobiia bacterium (assembly GCA_034667945.1). GTDB lineage: Bacteria > Actinomycetota > Acidimicrobiia > Acidimicrobiales > CAIXPF01 > JAXDQG01. The sequence continues at coordinate 2,599 of JAXDQG010000139.1, forward strand.
CTCGACTTCAACGACGACGACGACCGTGAGACGTTCCTGCAACTGGTGGAGTCGGCGGACGGACTCGTCGAGAACATGCGGGCGGGCGTGCTCGACCGTCTTGGAGTCGGCTGGGACGCCTGCAGCGCACGAAACCCGCGGCTGGTCTACGCCGCCATCAGGGGCTTCGGCGACCCTCGCACCGGCGTGAGTCCCTACGTCGATTGGCCCGCGTTCGACCCCATTGCCCAGGCCATGGGCGGCTTCATCTCCAACAACGGGCCGGACGAGGACCACCCCATGCGCGCCGGGCCGATCATTGGAGACCTGGTCCCCGGCCTGCACGCCGCGCTCGGCCTGGTTGCCGCACTGGTGTCGGCCCAGCGAACAGGACAGGGACAGTTCGTCGATGTGGCCATGGTCGACGCCCTCATGGCGCTGTGCGAGTCGGCGCACGCCATGTGGGTCTACGGCGGACAGCGGCACGAACGCACGGGCAACCGCATGGACGCCGTGGCGCCAGCCGGCGTTTACCAGACGGCCGACGGCTATTGCGCCATCGTCGCCATGACCGACCCTCAGTGGCAGGCGCTCTGCACGTTCATGAACCGTTCGGACCTGGCGGAGAACCCGCGGTTGCGCTCGGTCCTCGGCCGCATCGCCGATCGTGAATGGGTCGATGGGCAAGTGAGGGACTGGGCAAAGTCGCAAGAAACGGCGAACGTGCTGGCGCTACTCGGCGGCACGGTTCCGGTCGGACCTGTCCACGACGCATCGGATTGGGCCGACGAGCCTCACGTCGCAGCGCGCTCGATGTTGGTGTCCGTCGATCACCAGCAACATGGTCCGACGCCGCAATTGGGCTGTCCCATCAAGTTCACGGGCACCCCCGCCAACGTCTATCGACGGCCGCCCGTGCTCGGCGAGCACGCAGCGGAGATCCGCACCGAGCTCCAGCAGCGCAAGCGAGGGTGACGGAGCTCGTCTCGAGGCCGGCCCGGACGGCGGCAGGACGCACCGGGTTCCTATCGGGGCAGTGTTTGCGCAGCTCGGTCCAGCTCGGCGGCGATGTCTGCCAACGACTCGACGATCGAATGGATGATGTCGGTCGCCGACAGGTCGCCGGGGACCGGCACACCCTGACCGCACCACAACGACATGAGATCTGCGCGGCTCTGCGCGGACGCCGTGCGGCGCAGCTCACTGGTGAGGGCGTTCATGGCTGGGTAGGGCGGCACAGTGGAGTCGCGAAGCTCGGCCATGAGCCGGTTACGAACCCCGCGCGCCAACCGTCCGGTCACGGTTGAGGTGACGGCGATATCGGTGGCCGCCGCTCGGCCGATGGCCTCTCGGTGCGGCGCCGAGGTGCCCGCTTCGGGGGTCAACATGAAGGCCGTGCCCATCTGGGCCGCACCCGCGCCAAGGCATAGCACTGCGGCGACGCCTCGGCCGTCCGTGATGCCGCCTGCCGCGATGACCGGTACGTCGACAGCGTCGCAGACCTGCGGCACCAAGGCGACCGTGCCGATCAGCGACTCGTCCGCCGGGGCCAACCACGAGCCGTGATGGCCGCCGGCCTCCGCCCCTTGGGCGCACACGATGTCGACGCCGCTGTCGACGAGGGCCCTCGCCTCTTGGACGTTGGTGGCCGTTCCAATGGTGACGATGCCCGCGTCCTGAAGCTGATCCATGTCAGGTGGGGACAACGTGCCGAAGGCGAAGCTGAAGATGGGCACCTGCTCTTCGACGATCACGGCGAGTTGGGCATCGAAGTCCTCCGACCAGGCCGTCAGCTCAGGGCAGGGCGCCAAACCCAGCTCGGCCCGAAGGGGCTCCAAGAGCCGGACAGCTGCCGTGACCTCGTCCGACGTCACCTGCAGGAGGGTAGGCACGAACAGATTCACGGCGAAGGGCCCGGCGGTGGCCGCGCGGAGCCGGCGGATCTCTGCCCGAAGGCGCTCGGGGGCGAGGTAGCCACCGGCGAGGCTACCGAGACCGCCTGCGTTGCTGACCGCAGCGGCCAGCCCGACGGTGGAGGGCCCGCCACCCATGGGCGCCTGTACGACGGGAACGTCGAGGTGGAGGATGCGAGCGGCTTCCGTTGGCCACATGCGATGTCCTTCCGCTGCTGAGCGAGGCTGGGTACATGGAACCGCCACCTCGTTGCTTGGTCCATTCGCAAAGCTGGAAGAGTGTTCGCGGTCGCCGAATGGTCCTTGGCAGATCCTCGAGTTGGCGGATCGTCGAGTTGGCGGCATCGTCGAGCTGGCTCGGCGATGCGTAGAACGGAGCCGGTAAATGGAACTTCGTCACCTTCGGGCGTTCATTGTCCTGGCTGATGAGCTCCACTTCGGCCGCGCCGCTGCCCGCTTGTTCGTCTCGCCGCCAGGGCTGACCCAACAGATCCAGCAGCTGGAGCGGCAAGCGGGCGTGCGGTTGTTCGAGCGCACACCGGTCGCCCTGACCGACGCCGGCCGTTCGTTGCTGCCGATTGCCCGCGAGGTGATCGCTGGCGCCGAGCGGGCCGAACAACTGCTCCGGGCAACATCGAACCGTCGCACCGCGTTGTTGCGTGTCGGCGTGATGGCACATGGATCAGGCGAGCTGACGACGACGATCTTGCGCGAGTTTCGACAATTGCAGCCCAGCGTCTTGGTGACGATTACGTCGCTCGACTTCACCCAGCATTTCGCCGCGCTCCTCGCGCGCCATGTCGATATCGCTTTCGTCCGCCCCGCTCTCGGCGACCCGAGGTTTCGCGAGCTCGTCCTCACGACGGAAGAACGCATCCTCATCGTGCCCGATACCCACCGATTCGCAGAGGCCGCGATGATCTCCGTAGACGATGTCTTGGACGAGTCGTTCATTGGCTTACCACCGGCCGTGCCAGCTGGCTATGCCGATTTCCTGTATTTCAACGCCGACCGCAACGGGACGGAGCCTCGCACATCCGAACACGCGGCCCGCAACCCGGTAGAGATCCTCTCGACCGTCGCGGCCGGGCTCGGTGTTGCCTCCAGTGTCGCCTCTTTTGCCAGCTACTACCCCTGGCCAGGCGTCCGGCACGTGCCCGTCACCGACGCGACCACAGCGACCACAGCCGTGATCGCCCGCGCCGATGACCAACGGCCGGTGATCGAGCTGTTCTTCAGCGTGGCTGCGGAGGCGTTGCGGCGCCGTGGCGCTCGTCAGTCCCGACCGCGGCGCTCGAAGACTTGTTGAGCGCAGATCACCTCCGGCGTGTCGTCGTAGGATGTGCCGGCAGCGGGCGGCGACAAGCGCCTTAAGCGGAGAGGGCCGAGCGACGGGCATCCAGCTTTGATGGGGCACGGAGGCGTCGGGAGGCGCGG
>JAXDQG010000140.1:0-5120 GCA_034667945.1 Acidimicrobiia bacterium
CGAACGCCGGAGGGCCGTCCTGCGCCACGCTGCCGGCGCCGGTCTCCAAGCCATTCCCAGAGCTGTACCCGGCGGCCCCGCCCACCCCCGCTCCGGGCCCGGCGGACTGGAACGCCTGCGTGCTGAGCAAGCCGCCCGCATCGTCGGATTCGGTGTCGACCAACTCAGCGAGGAGTGAGTCGACAGCGTCGAAACCTGGCGCTTGATCCGGGGCAGGGCCGGCGACCGCGGACAACCGGGTCGAAGCGTCGTCCTCGGGCAGCCAAGGACAGAGCAGAACCATGACATCTTCATCTGGGTCCCGCCCTGCCGTGTCATCATGCAGGAGATCGGGCATGCTCTCGCTCGGCAACAGCCCGACGCCCGCGGAGACCTCCGAGGGTGGTGTCTTCACGGCCACCGACTGGGATTGATGCTGCTGAACCTCGCCAACGGGATCCAGCAGGTGCGCGAACTCGAACTCCACAACCATCTTGTCGGCCGCTTGGCCCCGGTTCTGCAGGTCGGATCCCCGGATCTGCCTACAACTTCGGCACGTTCTGTGTGATCGTCATCGCAGAAGACGACCACACGCCCAACATTGGGTGGGTCAACCGCCCCGTGGCGCCGGCCACCCACCCGCTCTTAGCGTTGCGTCAACTACCAGTGGAGGACTGCATGGAGCTGGACCGGCTCGGTGGCACCACCGTGTTGCGGGGATCCGACGTCGACGCCAACGCGTTCCGAGAGCGCTCACGCCGTCGCCGGTTCCTGCGATTGGCGGTGCTGCTCGCCTCGGTAGCCGTCTGGCTGTGGACCCGAAACATCGCCGGAGACCCGGTCCGCTGGGGGATTCCGACACTGCCGAGTCTGCCTGCGGACGTGATGATGCCGCTGCTGCTCACGGCGCTCCTGGCCGTCGTGATCGGGGCGCCGCTCGTCGCGTCCGGGCGTTCCCCGCACGTGGTGTTGCGGCCCTCGGACGTCGGGGTCCGTATGGCAGATGTCGTCGGCGCCCCCAGCACGACCCGTCAGGCCGTCGACACCTTGAACCTGTTCCTCGCCCATCGGACCTTCACCGAGGTGCTGGGAGGGAACCCCCGCCGAGGCGTGCTGTTCGAAGGACCCCCCGGCACGGGCAAGACGTACTTGGCCAAGGCGATGGCCGGCGAGGCCGGCGTGCCGTTCCTCTACGTCTCGGCCTCGTCCTTCCAGTCCATGTACTACGGCTCCACCAATCGGAAGATTCGCACCTTCTTCCGCGACCTCCGCCGGGCCGCTCGCCGCGAAGGCGGCGCCATCGGCTTCATCGAGGAGTTCGACGCCATCGGCTCGGCCCGCGCCAGCATGGGCAGCGGCAATGTCCGGGAGGGTGTGGCCGGCATTGTGAACGAGTTGCTCGTGCAGATGCAGAGCTTCGACCTGCCCACCGGTCGGACAGCGTTCATCGGAAAGGTCATCGACCGGCTGAACCTTTGGATGCCGCCCCACCGCCAGATCCCGCGCCCGGTCGATACTCCGGCGAACGTTCTGGTCGTAGCCGCCACCAACCGAGCCAGCGATCTGGATCCGGCGTTGCTCCGCCCCGGGCGCTTCGACCGGCTGATCCATTTCGGCCTGCCGGCGCGGGAAGACCGTCGAGCGATCTCCCAGTACTACCTCAGCCGCAAGGCGCACGATGCCACCGTCACGGACGACGGGCTGGCCGAGGTCACCAGCGGCTACTCGCCCGTGCGGATCGAGCGGCTGTTGGATGAAGCGCTGGTGTGCGCCCTGCGTCATCGCCGGTCCGCCATGACCTGGGCCGATGTCCTCGAGGCCCGCCTCTCGCTGGAGCTCGGCGAATCCGGCGTATCGTCCCCAGACCTGGCAGAGCGCCGCCGCGTGGCCATGCACGAGGCCGCCCACGCTGTCCTCGCCGAGCATGTCGGGCGCCGGGTCACGGTGGCCTCCATCCTGCGGCGATCCGACGCCCTCGGGCTGGTGGCCCATGTCGACGTCACCGAGCGGAGCCTCACGACTGCCTCTGAAGCCCGGGCTCTGATGGAGATCGCGCTCGCCGGCCTGGTGGCGGAAGAGCTCGAGCTCGGTGAGGCGTCGAGCGGCGCAGCCGGAGACCTGGCGGCGGCGACGACCATCGCCGCTCAGCTGGTGGGGGCAATGGGCCTTGGTGGCTCTCGTCTCAGTATGGAGGCGGCCATCATGCCTGGTGCGGGCAACCTCGTGGCCAAGGTGCTGGCCCACGATCCGAGCCGCGAGGCCGCCGAGAAGTTGATCAGCCAGGCCGAGGCTGCCGCTCGGGAGACGCTCGTCGCCAACCGCCATGCTCTGATGGCCCTCAGCACCGCACTGCTCGAGCACGACGAACTCGACGGCGACACGGTCCGGCAGATCCTTTCCGAGGCTTCAGCCGCCGCCCGAGGCGCCCTCATCGCGGGGACGCAAGCCGAGGAACCCTAAACGGGCGCGCGGTGTCCCAACCCCCGCTCGACGAGGTCGGCACCGTCCTGATCGGCGTCGACATCGGCACCACCAGCACCAAGGTGGTGGCATACGACGTCCACGGCCGTCGCCACGAGCAGGCCGAACACGGTTATCCCCTTGACACGACCGAGGCCGGCCAGGCGACCCAGAATCCGGATTTGGTGCTGGAGGCGGTTCTCACCGGCTTGGGGCACGTGGTGTCCAGCTGCCTAAGGCAGGGGTCCCGGATCGCGGGCGTGGCGTTCAGTGCGGCGATGCACAGCCTGCTTGGGCTGGATGGTGCTGGTGCGCCGATCACGCCGTTGATCACCTGGGCCGACAGCCGGGCGGTCGATCAGGCCGAACGGCTGCGGGACACGGAGGTCGGCAAGGAGCTCTACCGGCGGACCGGTACGCCCGTTCACCCCATGGCTCCGGTGGTGAAGCTCCTGTGGCTGCGCGACGAGCACCCGGCGGTGGTCGAAGAGGCTGTTCGTTGGCTGGGGATCAAGGAGTACGTCGTCGCCCGGCTGACGAACCAGTATCTGATGGATCGGTCCATCGCGTCGGGCACCGGGCTGCTCGAGATGGGCACCGCAGCCTGGTGGGCTCCTGCGCTGGAGCTCTGCGGCGTCCGCGCCGAGCAACTCCCGCCGGTGGTGTCGACGACGCACCGCCTTGCCTTCGCCCCAGATCTCGCCCGTGAGCTGCAACTCGGCGACGCCCCGCTGGTCATCGGGGCTGGCGACGGTCCTCTGGCGAACCTGGGTGTGGGCGCCGTGCGATCCGGCGTGGCCGCGTGCTCGGTCGGTACGAGCGGAGCGATGCGGGTCATCGTCGATCAGCCCGGGGTCGATCCGCTCGGCCGCACCTTCTGCTACGCCCTCGACGACGAGCGCTGGGCGATTGGCGGCTCCATCAGCAACGGGGGTTCGGTCCTCGACTGGGTCGCCAACGCAGTGACGCCCGACCTCGGCGAGCATGCCGCCGCGACGCTGCTCCAGCTGGCTGCCGGGGCTCCGGCCGGCAGTGACGGGCTACTCATGCTGCCCTACCTGCTCAGCGAGCGAGCGCCGCACTGGAACGCCCTCGTCCGGGGGGCCTATTTCGGCCTGACCCGGGCGCACGGTCGGCCGCATCTGGTGCGGGCCGCGCTGGAGGGGGTGTGCCAACAGCTGGCGCTGGTGCTCGAGGCCGTCGAGGCAGCTGGCCGAGAAGTGCACGAGATCCGGGCTACCGGGGGCTTCTTGCGGGACCCCTTCACCCGCCAACTGCTCACCGATGTGCTGGGTCGCGATGTCGGTTTCGCCAACGCCTCCCAGGGCTCGGCCTTCGGCGCGGCGCTGCTGGGGATGCAGGCACTGGGGCTGGTGGCGAGCCTCGAGGTGGCCGGGGACCTCGTTCCGGTCGAAGAGTGGCGCCAGGCGGACCCGGCCGCCGCTGAGCTCTATCGTGCGCAGCGGCAGATCTTCGGCGGGGTGTACCAGGCACTGGAACCGGCCTACCGGGCGCTACACACTCTGGCAGCAAAGCCCCCGCGGGCGCCGCTCGGCTGAGTCTTGCGGTCGTCGCGCCGCGGAGGTCGCGTGGCCGTCATTCGGCGACATGACGCTGTCGTGCCTTGTCGATGCCCGGCATGCGGCGGATCGAGCCGAAGGGCCGGCCCTTGTCGAAGAACGCGCCTCCCAGGCTGGCTATGAGGTAGTGCTGATGACCGGCGGCGATCGCCGTGCGGAACCCCATGTGGTCTTGGGCGTCGTTGACCTGTCTTTTGATCATCTGGGCGACCAAGGGGTTGAGCTCGGCGATGCGTTCCGCCTTGGCCATGGCGCGGTCCTCGAGCTCGTCCCGGGGCCACACTTCGGAGACGAACCCGACCTCGAGCGCCTCCTGAGCATCGAGGAGGCCCTGTTCCCACATGAGCTCCTTGGCCCGTCGAACGCCCAGATCCCACGGCGTCGACTGGTATTGGAAGAGGAACGGGATGAATTGCGCGTCGTCAGCAGCGACGATCAGATCCATCGCCGAGGCGATCATCCAGCCGCCGTAGATGCACATGCCCTGCACGGCCGCAACGGTCGGTTTCGGCAGGTCGCGCCAGCGCAGGGTGTTCTCGACGTTCCAGTCCCACGAGCGCTGATGCACGCCGACCGTGCCTTCCGCGTAGGGCCGGGCCTGGCGGTCCGCCAGCTCTTCGGCCGTGCCGATGTCGTGTCCGGACGACCAGTGCGGACCGTTGCCGAACAAAACCACTACGCGCACGTCGTGGTCCGCCATCGCCGTGGCGAACGCCGCATCCAGCTCCTCCAACAGCACACGGGACTGCGCGTTGTGGAATTTCGGTCGATTCATCGTCACCTTGGCCACCGGCCCGACCCGCTCGTACAGCACCGTCGCAGTCATGCGGTGATTCTCGCAGCATCACGGAGGGTGTCGAAGTGAACCGCTCCCCTACGCGTCGGATTGACCCAGGTCCACCGTTCGACGGGTGCGGGGGGCGCTTGTTCTGGCCCGTGGGCTGATGACCTCGAGATCTATGCCGGCGTCCTGCACTTTGGCGGCGGCTTGTTCCAGTCGTTGGGGTGCAACGGCGTGGTCGGACCACGGGTCGGGCCGATCGAGCACATCGGGCAATCGCAACGACGCGGGATCGATGCCTGCTTCGACTTCGTCCCAAT
>JAXDQG010000141.1:0-3324 GCA_034667945.1 Acidimicrobiia bacterium
CCGATGGGGGAGCGGTCGTGGCGGTTCGTCTCCAAGGCCGTCCGTGGCCCGCCGTCGTGGGCGATCTCATCGAGGGCGTGGTCGTCGTCAACGGCCTGCGCGGCTCCGCAGCGGACGAATGTCGCAATGTGCTGTGGGCAGCGGCGATGCCGGCCCGAGGCCTGGCCGCATGACCGGCCCGAGGCCTGGCCGCATGACCGGCCAGCTGGCGCCCGTCAGGCGGCGGTGATGTCCTTCACCCTCGCCATCACCTCGGCGGCCAACGGTCCGGCCTGGGCCTGTTGGGCCTGCATCATCATCAGCTTGGCCATGTCGCCCTCCACGCGGATCTTGCCCGACATGAAGGCCTGCATCACCGCGTTTCCGTCCTGCTCGGCGAACGCGGCCCGGGCGGTGGCGTACTCCATCGTCAGGGTGACGTCCGGCTTGGGCGCTAGGCCCAGGTCCAAGCTGGGCTGGCCGGAGGACGTGTCCAGATGCGCCTCGATGGTGCCCCCACCCGGCGCGTCGCCCAGCACCAGGTTGACCGTCACGGCGAGGGGCGTGGGCCCGATGCGGCCCTGGTACTCGTCCCGTATGGCGCGGGCCGCCTCGATCCACTCGGGGCTGAGGAACTCGTATTTCACTGTTGGCACCTCGGGATGCGTGGGAGGAACGTACCTGCCCGGCCGACAGATGCCCTGCCGGGCCGAGAGATGCCCTGCCGGGCCGACAGATGCAACGTCTCCGCCAGCCCTCCACAGCGGCCTGCGGTACAGGGACCGGTGCGCATCCAGAAGTGACGCCTGTCAGCGCACGTTATGCGGCCTACCGTACCCGAACGCCTACCATCTACTCCGATGTCCGCCCCCCAAACCACCACATCAAGTGGTCGGATCAGCCGTGCAGACGTCGCCCACGTGGCGCGGCTGGCCCTGCTCGATCTGTCGGAGACAGAGCTCGACATGTATACGGGCCAGTTGGCGGCTGTGCTCGATCATGCCGCCGATGTCGAGGCACTCGAGCTGGCCGACGTCCCCCCGATGTCACACCCTTTCCCGTTGCGCAACGTCTTCCGGGCGGACGAGCCGGAGCCCGGCCTCGATCGCGACGAAGTGCTTTCGCAGGCCCCCGCGGCCGAGGCGGGGCGTTTCCGGGTGCCTCCCATTCTCGGAGAGGAACCGTGAGCGCGGCTGATCTGGCCGCAGCCGTTCGCGCCGGACAGCGGTCCGCCGCTGACGTGCTCGAACACTTCCTCGAGGCCATCGCGGCGCGCGAGGCCGATGTCCACGCCTTCAACCTGGTGACGTCGGAGCAGGCGCGGGCGGCCGCGGCCGCCATCGACCAAACCGTTGCCCGGGGCGGAGACCCGGGGCCTCTCGCAGGTCTGCCGGTGGCGCTGAAGGACAACCTCTGCACCCGGGGTGTGCCCACCACCTGCTCGTCACGCATCCTCGAGGGTTGGCGCCCGCCGTACGACGCCACCGTCGTGACCCGCCTGCTCGAGGCGGGGGCGGTCATCGTCGGCAAGACGAACCTCGATGAGTTCGCCATGGGCAGCTCCACCGAGAACTCCGCCTTCGGCCCGACCCGCAACCCGCACGACCTGTCCCGGGTGCCCGGAGGTTCGTCGGGCGGCAGCGCAGCGGCCGTGGCAGCCAAGTTCGCGCCGCTCGCCCTCGGCTCTGACACGGGTGGATCGATTCGCCAGCCGGCCGCGCTCTGCGGCGTCGTCGGTCTCAAGCCCACATACGGGCGGGTGTCGCGTTTCGGTCTGGTGGCCTTCGCCTCGTCGCTCGACCAGATCGGCCCCTTCGCCGAGTCGGTGGGCGACGCGGCCCTCCTCTACGACGTCATTGCCGGGCCCGATCCGCGGGACTCCACCTCGATCCCCGAGCCGCTCACTGCCACCGTGCCCGAGCTGGGCAAAGGGTTCGAGGGCCTGCGGGTGGGCCTGGTCCGCGAGATGCTCGAGGGCAACATGGCGCCCGCGCCCGACGTGGCTGCCCGCGTACGTCAAGCGGCTGACGCGTTCGAGGCGGCCGGGGCCAAGATCGACGAGGTCTCCGTCCCCGCAGCCGTGCTCGGCCTGTCCGCCTATTACCTGATCGCCCCGGCCGAGGCGTCCTCCAATCTGGCCCGTTTCGACGGCGTGCGGTTCGGGCTGCGGGTCGAGGCACCAACGACGGCCGAGATGATGCGGGCCACCCGTACCAAGGGGTTCGGGGCCGAGGTGAAGCGCCGCATCATGTTGGGAACGTACGCCCTGTCGGCCGGCTACTACGACGCGTACTACGGGAAGGCGCAGCGGGTGCGCACGCTGATCCAGCGCGACTTCGCCGCTGCCTATCGCAACGTCGATGTGTTGCTCGCACCGACATCCCCAAGCACCGCCTTCGCGCTGGGGGCGAAGACCGCAGATCCCATGACGATGTACCTGAACGACGTGTACACCATCCCCTCCAACCTGGCGGGCCATCCGGGTCTGTCCGTGCCCTTCGGCACCGGCGACGACGGGTTGCCGGTCGGCGTTCAGCTGCTCGGCCCGCCACTGTCAGAGGGATTGTTGTTCCGTGCAGGCGCCGTTCTCGAGGAGGCCGCCCCATGACCGCCACCAGCGCAGACACCACGCGGCTCGCAGAGGATGGCTCCAGCACCGGAGCCTGGGAGACGGTGATCGGGCTCGAGGTCCACGCCGAGCTCCACACCCGCACCAAGCTGTTCTCATCGGCCCACAACCAGTTCGGGTCCGAGCCCAACACCAACGTCGACCCGGTCTCCTTGGGCCTGCCGGGCTCGCTGCCAGTGGTGAACGAGAAGGCCGTCGAGCTGGCCATTCGGGTCGGTCTGGCCCTGCACTGCGACGTACGGGACTCCGTCTTCGCCCGGAAGAACTACTTCTATCCGGACATGCCCAAGGACTTTCAGATCTCGCAGTACGACCAGCCCATCGACAGCAACGGCTGGCTCGAGCTGCCCGGCGGCAGCCGCGTGGGCATCACCCGGGCCCATCTCGAGGAGGACACCGGTAAGTCGACCCATCAGGGTTCCAGCGGCCGGATCCACGGCGCCGATTACTCGCTGGTCGACTACAACCGGGCCGGCGTACCGCTACTCGAGATCGTGTCCGAGCCGGACATTCGCTCTGCCGAACAAGCTCGCGCGTACGTCGAGGAGCTGCGTGACATCCTCGTCGCTATTGGCGCATCCGACGGCAAGCTGGAAGAGGGTTCCCTGCGCGTCGACGCCAACATCTCGGTGCGCCGCCCGGGCGAGCCGCTGGGCACGCGCTGCGAGGTCAAGAACGTCAACTCGCTGCGCAGTCTGGGTCGAGCCATCGACTAC
>JAXDQG010000142.1:0-4337 GCA_034667945.1 Acidimicrobiia bacterium
GATAGGCGAGCGATTGTTCATCAGCCCGAAGACCGCGGAGCATCACGTGGGCCGGATCCTCTCCAGACTCGGCCTCCACAGCCGTGCCGAAGCTGCCGCGTACGCCGCGCGTCGACTGGCATGACCACACTCACCTTTAGCTGCGCCGGAGGTCGGGCGGTGTCTTCCTTGCAAGGGGAGCGGGCAGGGCAGCGGGCACGGTGGCGATCGAGGCGTTGATCTTGGCGAGCGTGTCGAGCAGCGTCTTCAGTTCGCCGTCCTCGATGTGCGCCATCAACGCTCGACTCAGCTGTTGGACGTCGGGGAGCATCCGGTCCAGCACGTGCTGCGCGGCTGGCGTGATGTCGACCAACACCCGGCGGCGGTCGGCGGGATCGCTCTGACGGGTGACGTAACCATTCCGCTCGAGCGTGTCGAGGACACTGGTCATGGTGCCGCTGGTGATGTGCATGCGCGCGCTGACCTCGCCGGCGGGGACGGGCGCGCCGGCCCCTTCGATCACGGCCAGCGCGTTCAGCGCGGCGTGTGACAGTCCGTAGCGGCGGGCCACACCGGCGACCAACGTCTCGATCTTGCCTCCGACGACTTCGAGTTCACGCATGGCCCGACTCGCCAGCCAGGACGATCCCGGGTACTCGTGCTCGAATGCCTGGCGGTCGAGGTGACGCGCCGATGGGGCGCCCGGACGAGGGGCGCCACCATCGTCTGTTGTGACGGAAGTGGTCAGCTCAGGCCTCCACGGCGATCTCGATGCGCGGCGGACCGGCCACGCCAGCTCGACCCATCGCCTCCTTCAACTCGCTGCTGGAGGCGAACCCTTGGGCTTGATCGACACTGGGGAAGCGATGGAGGACGTAGACGTCCTCTTTGTCGCTCGGGTCCACCATCACCTCGGCGCTCAAGCAGCCGTATTGCTGACGGAGACTCTCGACGCTCTCGTAGACAGTGCGCCAAGCCCCGTAGTCGTTGACCCGATGGCGGACGATCAGCGTTGCTGTGCTCATGTCGGGCTCCCCTCGTCGCCAAGGCGAATTGCCTTGCGACCGTGTATCTCGTTCTCAAGATACTTGAGTCCAAGAGGCCTGTCAATCTCTTGCTTGGGATGGAGTCCTCGGTTCGGGGTGGCATCCTCGACTCACTCCTTGCGGGCACCGACGAAGATCGAGCTGTTGGGGCTCGGCTTCGCCAATTGGCGCACGTCGGACCAGGGAGGCGGCCGCTGTGACCGACTAACTCAAGGGCGAGCTTCGTAGAAGTTGTTGAGCGGATGCGGGATGTCGAGACGGCGAAATCGTGTGAAGCCGACCGATTCCGCCAGCTCTCGCATTGCCGGTTCCGGCAGTCCGAAACATCCGTAGCCGGCGCCACCGACCTCCGACATTCCCGACTGGAGGCAGCCAGTCACTGACGCTGCGTAACCGAAGATGGCCATCGGATGCTCGAGGTTGTCTTCGAAGCTCCCTCGACCACTGGGATCCACGATTAGCCAGGTGCCGTCGGCGCGAAGGGATTCACGAATCGCTCTGACGACGATGTCGGGGTGCGTCATGTCATGCACGCAGTCGAAGGTGGTCACCAAGTCGAACGTGCCGTCTTCCGGAATGCCGCCATCTCGCACGTTGGCAAACGTGACGTTGGAAGCGCCGGCCCTCAGCGCGTTCTCGCGGCCTCGGTCAAGGGCGAGAGCGGCGATGTCCCAGCCATAGAAGGTGGATTTGGGGAACGCCATCGCCATGGTGACCAATGCGACACCACTGCCGCATCCGATGTCAGCGACTTTGGCACCGGTGTCGAGCTTGGTGACCACGCCATCGAGTTTCGGCAGCACCTGTGGTACCAGCACCTGCTGGTACCAAGGCCTGAGAAAGCGCTCCATCCACTGGACACGTGCGGGCGTTCCACCTCTGTCGGCATCCGCCCACGAGACCCCTATACCCGTGCGAAAGGATTTGGGCAACTCGGAAATGAGGGCAGTGCGTTGTGGAAAACTATCGAACAGGCCCGCCAACGTTCGTATGTCGTTGGGCTCGCCGAGAAGAATACCGGCCTCGGGCGAAAGCTCGAACAGCCCGTTGCCATGGTAGTCAATGATGCCGGAGGCAACCTGGGTGTAAAGCCACTCGCGGACAAATCGCTCGTGGAGGCCGGCATTCGCAGCCACGGAGGCGCTGGTCAACGGGCCTTGACCCTTCATTGTCCGATAGATGCCGAGCTCGTCCCCGAGGTACACCATGCCCGATACCAGGGCACCCTCGTAGGCACGCAGAAGAGTTTGTGCAAGGCCCTGGAACTTCTTTTCGTCCATCAAACGACCCCCTAAATCGGTTCCCTCAACGCCGTCGCGGGGATCGTAGACTCCTTTTGAGTCTGTGGTGCGTGAGCAGAGAATCGTCGACCTAAAAAACCAGCCAGACGATGCCACCTAGCCGTTCGCAGCAGGAGATGTCACCAATTGGCGGATGGTCAGCTTGGCCAACTGTGACATATGCACCTCGTCGGGGCCATCCGCGATGCGCATGATGCGAGACAACGCCCAGATCTTCGGGATCGGGGTGTCCTGGCTCACTCCCTTTGCGCCGAAGATCTGCATGGCCCGGGCCGCGACATGTTCGGCCAGGCCCGGTCCGATGATCTTGCACATCGAGATGTAATCGCGAGCGCCCTTCGCTCCGGAGCGGTCCATTTCAGCGGCCGCTTTCAGCACCAGCAGTCGGGCCTGCTCGATCTCACAGCGCGACTTCGCGATGTCTTGGCGGACGCTGGATTGCTCGCTGAGCTTCTGCCCGAAGGCGACGCGCTCCTCGGCCCGGGCACACATCAATTCCAGGCAGCGCTGGGCCATCCCGACATTGGTCATGGCGTACTGGAAGCGACCGGGGCCGAGCCGTCCCTGTGCGATCTCGAAACCGCGTCCCTCGCCCAGGATGAGATTGTCCGCCGGCACCCGCACGTCATGGAAAGCCAGCTCCCCGTGGCCGCCGGGTGAGTCATAGTCACCGAAGGCTTTCATCGGCCGGACGATCTCCAGGCCCGGCGTCTCCTTGGGCACGATGATCGTCGAATGGCGCTGGTGGCGTAGGCCCTCAGGGTCCGATATCCCCATCACCAATAGCACTTCGCAATGGGGATGGAAGATGTTGCTGGCGTACCACTTGCGACCGTTGAGCACGTAGTCGCCGCCCTGCTGCTCGATGCGGAGTTGGATGTTCGTGGCGTCCGACGAGGCGACCTGGGGCTCGGTCATGGCGTAGCACGAGCGAATTCGACCTTCGAGCAGCGGGCGAAGCCAGCGGTCCTGCTGTTCGGGCGTGCCGTATCGAGCCAGCACCTCCATGTTGCCGCGGTCGGGGGCCGAGCAGTTGAAGACCTCGAACGACCAGGGCACCCGGCCCATCACCTCGGCCAAAGGCGCGAATTCCAGGTTGTGGAAGCCGCCACTGAATTCGCCGTATTCAGGCGGAAGGAACCAGTTCCACAGCCCCTGCTCCCGCGCGAGTGCTTTCAAGTCCTCGACGACCGGCGGCTGGCGCCACAGGTTCTGGGGATTGTCGATGAACTCGTCGCGCTCGGCCTCACGCGGATAGACGTGCTCAGCCATGAACGTTTCGAGCTTCTTCTTCGCGTCCAGCACCTTCTCGCTGTGCGCAAAGTCCATGATCCGTCCCCCCAGCGACTGTTACCCGGCTCTGCGGCGTCGATCGGCAAATGGCACGACCAGAATCACCGCCTCGGGGAACCTAACACTCACGTCTCGGGCGACGACGACCGTCGGAAGAGGTGGTCGGCTCGGTCGCGCTCCGTGATCGCATAGGAGGCGGAGGGCATCCGCCGATCTGCATCGGCGCTGAGCGCTCCAGCCCTTGCGGCATGGCCGGCGACGGCTGCAAGACGGGCGAGCGCGTCCAGTGCGAACACCTCGACGGGAGCCTCGCCGGAGGTGCGGGCCTCATCCAGGATCGACTCGAGCCGCTCCTCCACCCCGGGCACTCCGTCGACCGCGTCGAGGGCCGCCAGAAGACATTCGCCGAGGCTGGCCAGCTCTCCGCCACCTACCTCCCGGTGCCATGCAGTTGCCTTCTCCAACGCGGCCCGGGCAGGTGCGTCGTCTCCGAGGGCGCGTCGGACTCGTCCGAGGTGGATGCGCACCAGCGCCGCCAGTCGAAGATCGCCCGCTGCCGCCGCCTTGCTCAGCGACAGCTCCAATGTCGCTGAGCCCGCCGCGTAGTCACCGGTGGAGCACTGTGCCCGCCCGAGACTCGAGAGTTGGTAGGCCTCCGTTTGTCTGAAACCGAGCCGCGAGGATGTCTCAACTGCTCGGCGGAGATGGGCCACGGCAT